>NZ_UCNZ01000009.1:0-161278 GCF_900474245.1 Synechococcus sp. UW179B | reverse complement strand
CTTCGGAGCAAACTCCCCCGCGCAGTCCAAAACCATAACCCAACACTCTCCCTTTCCGCAAGCCTCCCTGAGAAATACGCATCTCCAGACTTGCTTCCACTGGCCAGAGGAAGGTCCATCACTAAGTTTTGAGCAATGGTCGCAACAGCACCATGGCCGAACGCTTCAGCCAACAGAACCAGCGGGTCCGTCCCAGCTCTAAGGAAGATCAGGTTGTTCAAAAGGCCAAAGAGCATTTCGAACGAACGCTGATTCCCATTGCGGGGAGCCTTGCGGGCAGTGTTGCTGCTCTCCAGCACCCTCGTGACGACGAGGCCCTCAACTACGGCGAGATCTTCCTGCGCGACAACGTGCCAGTGATGGTCTACCTGTTGACACAAAAAAGGTTCAAGGTCGTCAAGCAGTTCCTCCAGATCTGCCTCGATCTCCAGAGCACCACGTATCAGACCCGTGGGGTGTTCCCAACCAGCTTTGTGGAGGAGAGCGGCGAACTCATTGCTGATTACGGCCAACGTTCGATCGGAAGAATCACCTCCGTCGACGCCAGTCTCTGGTGGCCCGTCCTCTGCTGGATGTACGTCAAAGCCAGTGGGGACGAAGAATTTGGAGCAACGCCAGGGGTCCAACGGGGGGTCCAGCTGCTACTAGACCTCGTACTTCACCCCACGTTTGAGGGCACACCGGTGTTGTTCGTGCCGGATTGTGCCTTCATGATCGATCGTCCCATGGACGTATGGGGTGCCCCCCTAGAGGTGGAGGTGCTCCTGTATGCCTCCCTTCGTTGTTGCTCCAAGCTCATGGAGCTGGGGCGGCGAAATCAAAACAGCCGCCTGCTCGACCAACGTTTGGTGCTCACACGCCAGTGGATTCATGACCTGCGCAAGTTTTTGCTGAAGCACTACTGGGTGACCAGCAAGACGATGCAAGTTTTAAGGCGAAGGCCTACGGAGCAATACGGCGACAATCAACATCAAAACGAATTCAATGTGCAGCCCCAGGTGATCCCTGATTGGCTCCAGGACTGGCTCGAGAACCGCGGTGGCTATTTGATCGGCAACATCCGTACAGGTCGACCTGATTTTCGTTTTTACAGTCTTGGAAATTCCCTGGGCTGCCTCTTCGGACTTCTCACCGCACCGCAACAGCGCGCTCTATTTCGCCTCACGCTTCACAACCGCAATCATCTGATGGCTCAGATGCCGATGCGAATTTGTCATCCACCCATGGAAACGTTGGAGTGGCAAAACAAGACGGGATCCGACCCTAAGAACTGGCCATGGAGCTACCACAATGGCGGGCATTGGCCGAGCCTTCTTTGGTATTTCGGAGCGTCGATCCTCCTCCATGAGCGCCGTCACCCCGATGCGGACATCCTGCTGATGGGGCAGATGAAAGCGATGCTGGAAGACTGCTACTGGAGCCAGCTCAACCAACTGCCAAGACAACAGTGGGCTGAATATTTCGATGGCCCTACAGGCACTTGGATGGGCCAGCAGTCACGCACTTACCAGACCTGGACCATCGTTGGGTTTCTCCTCCTCCATCACTTCCTTCGGGTGAACCCAAACGATGTCGAGATGCTCGACCTGGACGACCCTCTACCAGGCTCATAAAACAACAGCTCCCAACCATTCCAGACAACAAAAAACCCCCCAGCTCATCGCTGGGGGGTTTCTCAAATCATTGGGTTTAGAACAAACCAAGGGTGAGGGACTTGTCGATGGGCATCGCAGCACCAATTCCCAAATAAATGGTGGTCGCTGTGCCGAACAAGAACACGGCCATCGCAATAGGACGGCGGAATGGATTCTGGAACTTGTTGAAGCTTTCAATGAAGGGAATCAACATCAGACCAAGGGGAACCAAGGTTTGAAGTGCAATGCCCAGAAGCTTGTTAGGAACAACCCTAAGGATCTGGAACACCGGATACAGATACCACTCAGGAAGGATCTCAAGCGGCGTTGCAAACGGATCGGCCTTATCACCCAACATGGCTGGATCTAAGACAGAAAGCCCAACGATGCAGGCAATGGTTCCAAGGATCACTACAGGGAAGATGTAGAGGAGATCATTGGGCCATGCAGGCTCACCGTAATAGTTGTGACCCATGCCTTTGGCGAGCTTGGCCCGCAGCTTGGGATCGGTGAGATCAGGCTTCTTGAGAATATGCATGGTGCGAAGCGGTAGTGAACGAACGGTAAGTGGAGAAGTTCGAAACTTGAATCAGTGCGTAAAGCAACTGAAATGGATTACAAAGGACCGGAAATGCCTTGCTTACGGATCATCAAGAAGTGCATGAGCATGAAGACAGCCAGCAGCCAGGGCATCACAAACGTGTGAAGGCTGTAGAAGCGAGTGAGTGTGGATTGACCAACGCTCTCGCCACCACGCAACAGCTCAACCATGAAGTCACCAACCACTGGAATGGCAGCGGGCACTCCAGAAACGATCTTGACGGCCCAATAACCGACTTGATCCCAAGGAAGTGAGTAACCGGTTACACCAAAAGAAACAGTGATCACGGCCATGGTCACGCCCGTTACCCAGGTGAGCTCACGGGGACGCTTAAAGCCACCTGTGAGGTACACCCGGAAGACGTGAAGAATGAGCATGAGCACCATCATTGAGGCGCTCCATCTGTGAACTGAGCGAATGAGCCACCCGAAGCTCACATCTGTCATCAGGTACTGAACTGAGCTGTAGGCCTCAGCAACAGTGGGCTTGTAATAGAAAGTCATCGCGAACCCGGTCGCGAACTGAATCAGGAAGCAAACAAGAGTGATGCCGCCCAGGCAATAGAAAATATTGACGTGGGGCGGAACGTACTTGGTGCTGAAATCATCAGCGATGTCCTGGATTTCAAGACGTTCCTGGAACCAGTCGTAGACAGGTGAGGAGTTCGCCATGCAAAGGTCGGTTTGGATTGCGAGAGTCTACCGATGACGCTCCAGCCGACGCGACAGAATGAAGCTGATGTTGCCGATTGTTAATTACATGAGAAAAGGCCTGCGGCAGCTGGCCTCCGGCTTTGCCTCCCTTTTGCTTTGCAGCCTCTTAATTCCAGCACCTGCTCTGGCGCTCAACGATGCCCAGCAGCTGGTGGTTGAAACCTGGCGCCTTGTGAATCAGAGCTATGTCGACCCCTCGAGTTTCGATCGAATTCATTGGAAGCGCTTACGCCAGAAAGCTCTTGAGCAGACGATCGAAACCAGCGAGCAGGCCTACAGCGCCATCGAAACGATGCTTGAACCCCTCGATGATCCCTACACAAGGCTGTTGAGACCTGACGATTACTCCGTCATGAAGTCCAGCAACTCCGGCAGCCTGAGTGGCGTAGGGCTTCAGCTGGGCCATCACAACGATGAAGATTCAGTGGTTGTGATCGCGGCACTCGAGGGATCACCCGCCGCTGATGCGGGCGTGGTCAGCGGCGCAGCACTTCTGGCTGTGAACGGAGAATCCACTGCTCTGCTGGGACTCGAAACCACAGCAGCACGCTTGCGAGGGGATGTGGGAACGCAGGTTTTGATCACCGTCCAACCCCCGAATGGAGAGGCTGAAGAGCTCACCTTGGAACGACGCAATGTCGATCTACGCCCCGTTCGCACGCGGCGTCTTCGAAGTGACACCCACACGCTGGGCCATCTCCGCATCACGCAGTTCAGCGAAGGTGTGCCGAAGCAAGTACAGGAAGCCCTGCAAGAACTCGCCGATAAGGGAGTGGAAGGGGTGGTGCTTGATCTTCGCAACAACTCTGGGGGTCTCGTCAGCGGAGGACTTGCCGTTGCTGACGCCTTCTTGGACCAAGAGCCGATCGTGGAAACACGCAATCGAGACGGGATTGCTGATCCCATCCAATCGAACCCAACCACGCTGTACGACGGTCCGATGGTGACCTTGGTCAACGCTGGCACCGCAAGTGCCAGCGAGATCCTCGCGGGGGCCCTGCAAGACAACGATCGTTCGCTGCTGCTGGGCAGTGAAACCTTCGGCAAAGGGCTCATCCAGACCCTCACCAACCTGAGTGATGGCAGCGGTTTGGCCGTCACTGTGGCCGGATATGTCACCCCCAGCGGACGGGACATACAGGGGCAAGGGATTACGCCCGATCGCTTGCTAGATCAGCCCGAACCCCTGAATCCCGGGGGCGAAGGAGACCGCTGGCTGACGGATGCAGCGCGGGTTCTGGAGGCCATCATTGATCGCCAAACCAGCGAATCACCCGCACCAGCCGATGCGCTCAATGCAGAGGAGATGGCAGAAAGTGCATGAGTAGCCGCACTTATCACGACCCTTTGCATGGGGGCATCGCACTCGATACAGACGACCAGGCTGAAGCGCTGGTGCTCGAGCTCGTTGATGCAGCCCCCTTTCAAAGGCTTCGGCGGATTCGCCAGCTCGGGCCAGCCTTTTTGACCTTCCACGGCGCCGAATCCAGCCGGTTTACCCACTCTCTTGGCGTTTTCCACATTGCGCGACAGGCCTTTCGGCGCCTGTTGGCAATGGATCCATCACTGGAACGTCATCGGGGGGTGCTCTACGCGGCAGCCCTGCTCCATGACTTGGGTCATGCGCCCCTGAGCCACACCGGCGAGGAAATGTTTGGCACCCACCATGAGCGGTGGTCCGCGCGCATCGTTCGAGAGCACTCCGCGATTTACGAGCCACTCGAACGATTCCAACCAGGAAGCGCAGAAGCCGTGGCCGCTCTGCTGGAGCACGGCACCACACAGCGGAGAGTGATTAAAGACCTCGTGAGCAGCCAACTCGACTGCGACAGGCTCGATTACTTGTTGCGAGATAGCTACAGCACAGGGACGAGCTACGGCCAGCTGGATTTAGAGAGAATCCTGGCCGCACTAACCCTGGCGCCCGATGGGGAACTCGCCATCCACCCCAAGGGCCTCATGGCCGTTGAGCATTACCTCGTGGTGCGAAACCTGATGTACCGGAGTGTCTATAACCACCGCCTCAATGTGGTCTGCAATTGGCTGCTGGAACAAATGATTCGCCTGGCCCGTGAGCTAGGCCCCGATCGTGTTTGGACAGATTCAACGATGCGCTGCTGGCTTTGGTCCTCCCATGAGCTCGATCTGACGTCCTATTTGGACAACGATGACCTACGAACTGGTTATCACTTGCTGCGCTGGCAAGAGGAAGCCCCTCGCCCACTGGCAGATCTCTGCGATCGGTTCCTCAACCGACGACTCCTCAAAGCACTGGATGTGGATAATCTCTCGAAGGAAACGCAACTCGAATGCTTGGCCCAAGCCAGGGGGTTGGCAGAAGCGAAGGGATTGGATCCGAGTTTGTGCTGCGGACTACGTCATCAACAACTGCATGGTTATCACCCCTATCGCGGGGGGCTGAGGCTCTGGAATGGTCAACAACTTCAAGCACTCGAGCAAAGCTCGGAACTGGTCAAAAGTCTGAGCAAACCGGCCAGCACCAGCTGGCTGATCTATCCAAAGCAAATCGGTCAGGAGCTGAAACGAATCGTGGGTCAATACGAGGCGGACATCTAACGTCGGCCTCCACTCTTTCTTGATCGCGACGGTGGCTTTGACCCAAGAGACCCTTCAAGCTGGATGCCATCGCCTGGTTTTGCCCAACAATCGGCACATCCCTTGGCAAGACACCCTCGCTGACCAACTCAGTGGCCTGGAGGGCAAGGATCTCGAATTGGATAGCGGGGAGTGGTTGTTGAATTGCCGGGTGCTCTCTGCCTTGCAAGCGCAACTTGAGGAGCGCAACTGCCGATTGCTGTCCATCAAAAGCTGCCATCCACTCACCGTGGTCAGCGCCAACGCCCTTGGCATTCCAGCTCAACTCACCACACCACAGCGTGTCGATCCGCTTCCTGAAGGTGCTGAGGACAAGCAGGCCCCAGCACTGCTGATCCATCGAGCCACCCTGCGATCGGGAGACCATCTCAAAGCACGCCACCACGTTTTGCTCATTGGCGATGTCAATCCAGGTGCGCAAATCAGTGCCGGGGGGAACGTCCTGATCTGGGGACGCCTCCGTGGTTCTGCTCATGCAGGGGTTCAAGGCGATCTGAATGCCCGGATCACGGCCTTACAGCTCCGTCCTCTTCAGCTACGAATCGCGGATCTTGTCGCCAGGGGACCAGAGGAGAAACCCCAACCTGGTCTTGCGGAGGAAGCCCGCATTGTGGATGGGGTGATTTCGATCGAGCCTGCTGATCCCCGCACTGACTTGTCAGTGCAAGAGCTTTCGGCCGATTTAAACAATTAAGAGCACTTGCCCCTAACCTGACCAAATCAACCGCGACAACGTGACGTCAAATTCGCGAACGATCTTGATCTGCTCCGGCAAGGGGGGCGTCGGTAAGACCACCCTTACGGCCAACTTGGGCATAGCCCTCGCCCAGCGTGGTTCCAGCACTGTTGTCCTGGATGCCGACTTCGGTTTGCGCAACCTGGATCTGTTGCTTGGACTCGAAAACCGAATTGTTTATACAGCTCAAGAGGTTTTGGCCGAGACCTGCCGCTTGGACCAGGCCTTGGTGAAGCACAAACAGGTCCCGAATCTGGCCTTGCTGCCTGCTGGCAATCCGCGGATGCTCGAGTGGCTCAAACCAGAAGACATGCAGGCCATTGTCTCCATGCTTGAGAAACGATTCGATTACGTGTTAATCGACTGCCCCGCAGGCATTGAAGACGGCTTTAAGAACGCCGTTGCCGCCGCACGTGAAGCCATTGTGATCACCACTCCTGAAGTTTCAGCTGTGCGAGATGCGGATCGAGTGATCGGATTGCTCAACACCCACGGGGTGACCCCAGTCCAACTCGTTCTCAATCGAGTTAGGCCCAAAATGATGGCCAATCAAGAAATGTTGGCGGTGGATGACGTCACCGACATCCTGGCTCTCCCCTTGCTGGGATTAGTACTGGAAGATGAGCAGGTGATCGTCAGCACCAATCGGGGCGAACCCCTCACCCTGAATGGGACCAAATCACCAGCAGCCAAGGCCTACGGCAATATTGCCGGCCGCCTTCAAGGCGAAGACATTTCATTGCTGGACCCCTCTAAGGAGCGTTCGGGCCTACGGGCCACCGTGCGCCGCTTGATGCAAACGAAGATCTTCTGAGCTGATGACTCTCCGTGACCTCGTCGACAAATTGCTTGGGCGTCAACCAGCAAGCGCCAGCACTGCCAGAGACAGGCTTCAGCTCGTTCTGGCGCATGACCGCAGTGACCTAAGCCCTGAACTTCTCGACCAAATGCGTCGTGAAATTTTTGAAGTGGTGGCCAAATACGTTGATATCGACCTAGAGGAAGGCGATGTGAGCTTGGAAACAGAGGATCGCGTCACGGCCCTGGTTGCCAACTTGCCGTTTCGGCGACCAATCGCATCAACGACTCCCAAATCGGACTAGCGGGGAATGGTTCTGGAAGCATCTCCAGACGTCATGGCTGAGCAAGGCTTCACCCCCGCAGAAACCACCGTGATCCAACTCCTTCTGGAAGGGCTTAGCAATCGGGCCATCGCGTCCCGACTTGTGGTGAGCATCCGCACTGTGGAAAGTCACATCAGCAACGCCCTCGATAAAAGTGGTTGCCGCTCGAGGCTTGAACTTTCGATGTGGTGGCTCAACACCCATTCAGAAGCGACGAGAACGTGCAGCGGTAAACTCCCATCAATGCCGGCTTAGCTCAGTGGTAGAGCAGCGCTTTTGTAAAGCGAAGGTCATCGGTTCAAATCCGTTAGCCGGCTTCAGACAAGATCCTTAAGACCACGGTCAGCGCTCCAGATCGATGCTGGGATTAGCGGGTCGAGCGACCTGTAAACAGCCAGATCCCAACGATGGCAAGAATCCATGGGAGCACATCCAATTCAAACCACGGCCTGAGCAGTTGGACCACCGGTGCAAACAGCCAATGAATGGCGGTTTGAAGCAAAAATAACGAAGCAATTAACCAGAGCATTCGGGAAGGCTCACCACACCTGCTGGCATCACAGCGCCTCTGCGCAGCCAATGCCAACGTTGCGATCCTCGCCAAGCAATCACCGAGCTCGCTTGACAGGACGGACTAGGCCAAGGGATCGGCGCAAGCAATGGCAAGTCTGGGAACGCAACCGCCGCCTCCCTCTCGGTTCGGCTGGCAGGTTCTCCAGACACATTGGCACTGGTCGTGGCAAGCGGACCGCTGCAACGCAGAAGATCCAACATCGGCTCGCAAGCTGGAATACGCAAACCCAGCGTTGCCACTCCAGGGTTGAGGGCTTCTGCGCAGGGCCCAAAGGCGGGCAACACCAGAGTGAGGGCCCCTGGCCAGTGCCGTTGCGCAAGGGCACTGGCATCGGCTCGAGCTTCGGGGCAGATATGGCATAACAGCGCATCAACGTCAGCACCCATCAGGATCAAGGGCTTGTCCTGTGGACGTTTTTTCAAGCGCCAAATTTGAGCCGCCTGCTCTGGCAGCGCAGCCAATGCCGGAAGGGTGTCTGTAGGGAGCAAAGCAGCACCCCCGGCACGCAAATGCGCGTCGAGGCCATCGCGATCCAACAACTTGAGGGGATTGATCGTCATCGTTGATCTATGAACTGGCCAGAGGCAATGGATGGCAGGGTCGCTGAGCAAGTGCAAAGCGGGGGATGCCCTGAAGATCAGAGCGGGCTTCTGGCCGCTCGAAACCTGCCTCACTGAGTAACTTCAGCACCATTGCACTCTGGTCATGGTGGTGCTCCAAGAGGATCCAGCCTCCTGGAGCTAAGGCTCTGCTGGCATCTCGAATGATCTGCCGGCAACAGTCGAGTCCATCCTCACCACCACAGAGCGCTAGATGAGGTTCATGGTCTTTAACGACGGGCGCCAGGTCATCGATAACAGCGGTGGGGATGTAAGGCGGATTACTCAACACAAGACCAAACTGCCCCCACCATGGTTTGAGCGGTTCCCACCAGTTGCCGAGATGGAGTTGCCAACGACTTTCGCCAGCGTGGGCCCTCAGGTTGCGTTCCGCCAGAGCAAGCGCCTGGCTGCTGGAGTCAACGCCATGCCCCTGCCAATGAGGGAGAGCACGGGCAAGCGCCACGGCCAAAGCTCCTGAGCCTGTTCCCAAGTCAGCCCAGATCCCTTCCTTATCCAGGGCATCTTCTGGAGAACACTGCAACGCCAAATCGATGAGCAGCTCGGTTTCTTGACGCGGAATCAAGGCATCGGGTGACACCTCCAGCTCAAAATCGCGCCATGGACAGAGGCCAACCAAGTGCTGAAGCGGAATGTGCTGATCGCGATGCTGGATCCAAAGATCTGTGAGCTGGGTCAACGAAGAACTCAGCTCGATCTCAACGTCTGGGCAAATGCGCAGTTTTTGCAGATCACCCCAGGAGCAATCTGCCGCCATCGAAAGCAGCCAATCCAAGTCCACAGCACGCCCACCCTGACGGATCAGCTCCCGCCTCCACACCAGTAGATCTGTTCCCTTGCAGCGAATCACGCCCATGGGCTCAGGTTAGACGGACCGCCAACGCAGACCAGGCTTGGGCTCGATGACACCCTCGAGCTCGAGTTGCAACAACTCATGCGCCAACTGATTTGGACTGCAGCTGAGTTCTGCAGATAACTGCTCAAGGGTGAAACCTTCATCCACCCATCGCAAAAGCGAGGGATGCCGCTCAGCGGAAGGCCGGGATCGATCCGATCGCTTCGACGCCGTGCTCGCTGGCGCAAGCGGTCCTGGTCCCAGGGCGGCAATCAACGATTCCGGAGATAGCAACGGTGTTGCCCCCTCCTGCAACAAACGATTGCTGCCTTGACAAGACCAGCGCAGCGCATCCCCCGGGACCACCCACACAGGACAATCCTGAGCGTGAGCAATCTGAGCTGACAACAGTGAGCCGCTTGTTTCAGGGCACTCAACCACCACCAGGGCACAAGACACACTCACCAGAAGGCGATTCCGCAACGCAAAGTTGGATCGCTGCACCCGCGCACCGCAGGGCCATTCGCTGAACAACAAGCCAGCAGACTCAACTTCGGCCTGCAGGGCCTCATGCTCAGACGGATACACACGATCCAAAGGCGTACCCAACACACCTATCGGACGTCCACCCGCTGCAAGACAACCATGGTGAGAGGCGGCATCAATGCCTTCCGCAAGACCACTCACCAAGGGCCAACCAGCACGGGCAAGGCCCTGACCAAGCGCATGAGCCATCCGCCGGCCATGATCCGAAGGCCTGCGCGTTCCGACGACCGCGACAGCCTTCTGAGCGGATAACAACGGCCAGCACGGCTTCCGCCCCGACCAGTGCACCGCGAGCGGAGGACGCTTCAACCCTTCAAATGCAATCGGCCAGTCTTGATCCAGGGGCAGCAGAGCATTATCCGGAACCCCAACGCTGGGGGACGTCCCTTTGCTCAGCCGATACGACTCGACGCGCTTCATCAAGGCGTCGGGCCACCTCAGCTCTCTTTGCAAACGCCAGAGAGGCCATGACCACAGATCAGCCAAGGAAAGCTGATGCGCTTGAGCAACAGCCCTAAGGGCCCGCATCCTGGCAACACCCAATCCGGGGCATGAGATCCACAGCCACCACCAGCCACGCTCACCCAATCATTCAGTGCAAGTACATCTGTACTAGCACGTTATTAGGTTGGGCCCTGGGTCAGCAGCTGAAGCGCTGATGACACGGACGGTGGTGGGCGACGCAAAACCTGGCGCCTGTCCCCGTCGAGACGGACCAACACCAACTCCACATGGGCCTCGAAGGCGCAATCACCATCTGGCCTTAACAATCGCGTCTGCCATCGCCAGCGGGGACCCTCAGGGGGAAGCGCATGGCTTAAAAGCACAACCTGGTCGCCATGCAAAAGGGCTCGCTTGTAGGACATGTCCAAGCGCACCACTGGCATTTCCAACCCTTCAAGCGCCATCAGCCGGTAGGGCAGCCCCACCGCAGCGAGGGCTTCCACGCGAGCCTCTTCCAACCACCCGACATAGGCGCCATGCCACATCACACCGCCGTGATCGGTGTGTTGTGGCAGCACACGCTTGTGCAATCGCCAAGGAGGTCTCGTAACGCTCTCAATCACCATCAGCACGGTCTGGTGAGTCAGCCATAGGCTGATGCAGACCTAACTCTTCATCGTGTTCAAGAATCTTCTGATTGCTGATTCCGGCAAAGGTCATGTCGAAGAAATGGTGCGGATGCTGCGGGACCTTCCAGCATTCAGGGCTGCACGCATCAACCTGCTTCATGTGGTGTCCGAGCAAGGCAAGGTCAACGCAGAAGACCATTGGACAAACGCAGGGAGCTTGCTCGCCAAGGCGGTAAGCCAATTGGGCCTTAACCCGAGTGACGTGAATTCGATCATCCGCCAAGGGGATGCCAAGCAGACCGTTCTGAAGGTGGCTGAAGAGATCAATGCCGACTTGATCGTGATGGGATCCAGAGGCCTGGGTCGCCTGCAATCGATCCTGTCCAACAGCACCAGCCAATACGTCTTTCAGCTATCCACACGTCCCATGCTGCTGGTGCGTGATGACCTTTATGTCCGCCATGTGAATCGCCTCATGGTGACTGTTGACGGAACAGGTGTTGGCGATGATGCGCTTCGAATTGCCTGCGAAATGGTTCGAGAGATCCCTGGCGGACAGCTGACTGGCGTCCACATTGCAAGGCAAGACCTCTCGGCCTCCCGCGGTGGCGACAGCAAAGCCGACGGCTTGCTGACGGCCGCAGTCCAACGGGCTCGCAGCATGGGCGTTGACCTCAAACCAATGCACGTGGCGAACCCGGACATCGGCCGAGGGGTTTGCCAAGCAGCCGAAGAAATCAATGCCGACCTTGTGGTGATCGCATCACAGGACAGGCGGCCTCTTGTCGCTAGGGGCCTGGTGGATTTGGACAAGCTCCTTGGCGGCTCGATCAGCGATTACATCCGAGTCCATGCGCCTGCGCCGGTTCTTCTGGTCCGCGAACCCGAGCAGAGCTGAAGCGGACCAGTCCTGAACCAACAGTCGATCAGGAGGAACCTTCTCGGCTGTTGGTCTGGATGAACAAGACGATCAGAAACACCGTCGGAACCAGGACGAACATGAGGCTGGCAACGAAGCCGAGATCGTTGGTTTCCATGGGCGATTATTGACGCAAGGCCGAACGTATCATCGTTCGGGAGCAACGATGAGCTTCAGCTCACCCCTCGTCACTGGGCGTAGCAGGAGCATCATCCGTAGTCTCCTGTTCCGATCCTTCTTCGGCCTCATCTTCGCTCTCGGTCACGGGCCATGCCGTAGGCCCGACTGGCAGGGTTGCCGTGCGCGCAGCAACCTTTTTCTTATCGAGGTCAGCCAAGCGAACTTGCGGGCGGGTCAGCACGATCACGGATTGCTCCACCAGCGCCTGACAAGCCAATCGCCATGACTCAGGACGACGCCTGAGCTTGCTGTCCTCAACAGCGGTTCGAGCCGTCAAAGGCGCGTCGGCATCGGATCCCACAACGTCAACAAAACAGGTGATGCACTGACCGCAGCCACCGCAATTCCCGAGTTGCCCCTTCAAGCCATAAAGCTCGATGTTTTCGCGCAGAGCAACATCGCGCAGATTTTCACCGGGATAGCACTCCACATCACGTCCCTCACGCAAAAAACGAATGACTGGCATGGAGTGCTCCAGCGATAAACGCCCACTTTGCGCCCAAAGGTTGCGTTTTGTAACCCCCTCGGCCAGGCCTGAATGCGGCAGCCAATGGACGGAAGCACTGACAGGACAGCGGGGAAAAGAAATCGAGGCGGCTCAACACAAGACATTGCAGCTCGCGACAACACACCCCACTCAATTGAGCGAACCCCCTACGATCGCTTGGTCTGTCTGCATCAGCAGCTCCGTTCCACCTGAACCTGACCCATGGGATTGCCCTGGTATCGGGTGCACACCGTCGTCATTAACGACCCCGGCCGACTCTTGGCCGTGCACCTCATGCACACTGCCCTCGTTGCCGGCTGGGCCGGCTCGATGGCCCTCTACGAACTCGCAATTTTTGATCCATCGGATCCAGTCCTGAACCCCATGTGGCGTCAGGGCATGTTCGTCATGCCCTTCATGTCTCGACTTGGCGTCACCGGAAGCTGGGGAGGCTGGAGTATTACCGGAGAAACGGGAGTCGATCCTGGCTTCTGGAGCTTCGAAGGCGTCGCAGCCGCTCATATCGTCTTCAGTGGCCTTTTGATGCTCGCTGCCATTTGGCACTGGACGTACTGGGATCTTGAAATTTGGCAAGACCCCCGTACGGGCGAACCAGCCCTTGACCTTCCGAAAATTTTCGGCATCCACCTTCTCCTTGCAGGATTGGGTTGTTTCGGTTTTGGTGCCTTTCACCTCACAGGTGTCTTTGGGCCTGGCATGTGGATCTCTGACCCCTATGCCCTTACAGGCCACTTAGAAGCGGTTCAACCCTCGTGGGGACCGGAAGGCTTCAACCCGTTCAATCCAGGAGGGATTGTTGCCCACCACATTGCCGCAGGCATCGTGGGCATCATTGCCGGCATCTTCCACATCACAACCCGACCGCCGGAGCGCCTTTACAAGGCTTTGCGGATGGGAAACATCGAAACTGTTTTGGCTAGTGCCATTGCAGCTGTGTTTTTCGCCGCCTTCATTGTGGCCGGAACCATGTGGTACGGCGCCGCAGCAACCCCTGTCGAGTTGTTTGGTCCCACTCGTTATCAGTGGGATCAGAGCTACTTCAAGACAGAAATCAATCGCCGCGTTCAGACGGCTCTTGATGAAGGTGCCACGATTGACGAGGCCTACGCTGCCATCCCTGAAAAACTCGCCTTCTACGACTACGTCGGTAATAGTCCTGCCAAAGGCGGCCTGTTCCGTGTAGGTCCGATGGTGAATGGTGATGGACTGGCCACTGGATGGATCGGCCATCCTGTCTTCACCGACAAGGAAGGACGTGAACTTCAAGTTCGTCGTCTCCCCAACTTCTTTGAGAACTTCCCTGTTGTTCTTGAAGACAATGACGGCATCGTTCGTGCCGACATTCCGTTCCGTCGTGCTGAAGCGAAGTACTCCTTTGAACAAAGGGGCGTTACAGCAACCGTTTATGGCGGTTCTCTCGACGGCAAGGTCTTCACTGATCCAGCAGACGTGAAGCGCTTAGCCCGTAAGGCTCAACTCGGAGAAGGTTTCGACTTCGATCGCGAAACCTATAACTCGGACGGAACATTCCGCAGTTCACCTCGTGGTTGGTTCACCTTCGGCCACGCAACCTTCGCCCTGCTCTTCTTCTTCGGCCACATTTGGCACGGTGCTCGCACCCTCTACCGGGACGTGTTCGCAGGAATCGACCCTGATCTTGGCGAACAGGTTGAGTTCGGTCTCTTCCAAAAACTCGGCGACAAATCCACCCGTCGCCTACCCGAGGGATATGTTCCTCCCACGGGTTCCACCCCCCTCAGTTGATCGCTCTCTAGGAGATTCTCGATGGAAAGCTTCGCTTACATCCTCATTCTCGGCCTGGCGATTGCCACCTTGTTCTTCGCAATCGCATTCCGCGATCCACCGAAGATCGGTAAGTAGTCCATCCAGCAGATCTAACCCCGCCAAAAGCGGGGTTTTTTTATTGCTCAAATCGGATTCTTAGGTCACAAACACTTTTCAAGGCTCCACATGTTCTATACAATAAAAAGTATTCAAATTGGATCGATTAGGGCGTGCAGTGCCCCTCCTGCCAAAACACGGATAGCCGGGTTCTCGAATCGAGAGCAGCCGAGGGAGGTAGGAGTGTGCGCCGGCGTCGTGAATGCCTGAATTGTGAATTTCGATTCACGACTTACGAGCGGGTTGAGATGGTTCCCATCACCGTGCTCAAACGCAATGGGCATCGTGAAATTTTTAATCGCAGCAAACTTCTGCACGGCCTGAGCCGAGCCTGCGAAAAAACTGAGCTCACTCCCAGCAAACTCGAAGCCATTGTTGACGAGTTGGAACTCAGCCTTCAGCAAAGCAATAGCCGTGAGATCGCCAGCTCAGAGATTGGTGAGCTGGTGCTGGGACATCTCAAAGGGCTCAGCGAAGTGGCTTATGTGCGTTTTGCCTCGGTGTATCGACACTTTCGAAGCGTCAGCGATTTCGTCTCAACCCTTGAAGGGATGAACGTAGACAAAGCTGAGCTCGCCGCCCTCGTCTAAAAAGCAAGGCTGTTCTGTAAAATTAAAAAATACTGATCCTTTGTCGGCGGGCACTGGATCAATTTTTATCGCACTGTCCTCGGGCAGACCGCCAACCATCCATGACTGTTACCCCAACCGATCCGGCTCAGGATCTTGCTGTGGACACCACCACTGCCATCGACGAAAGCACAGCCGTCGAAGCCACAGCGGACCAAGCCGATTTTGGAACGGACGAAGATCTCAGTATTCCGGAAGATATTCCGACCGCAGATGATCCAAGCAGTCGCGCCAACCCTAAGGATTTGGATGGGGCCGGCTTCACGATTGATGATTTCGCCTCACTCCTTAGCAAGTACGACTACAACTTCAAGCCAGGCGACATCGTCAACGGCACCGTGTTCGCGCTGGAAACGAAGGGGGCGATGATCGATATCGGCGCCAAGACCGCCGCATTTATGCCACTCCAAGAGGTCTCCATCAACAGGGTGGAAGGTCTCAGTGACGTGTTGCAACCCGGTGAAATTCGGGAATTCTTCATCATGAGTGAAGAGAACGAAGACGGACAACTGTCTCTCTCCGTTCGCCGTATTGAGTACCAGCGTGCCTGGGAGCGGGTGCGGCAGCTGCAAAAAGAAGACGCCACCATCTATTCAGAAGTCTTCGCCACGAACCGTGGTGGTGCTCTTGTTCGCGTGGAAGGTCTTCGCGGCTTCATCCCTGGATCCCACATCAGCACGCGCAAGCCGAAAGAAGAGCTGGTTGCAGACTTCTTGCCCCTGAAATTCCTTGAAGTCGACGAAGAGCGCAATCGTCTGGTTCTCAGTCATCGTCGCGCCCTCGTAGAGCGCAAGATGAATCGCCTCGAGGTCGGCGAAGTGGTGATCGGCACCGTTCGTGGCATCAAGCCCTACGGCGCCTTCATCGACATCGGCGGTGTCAGCGGTTTGCTCCACATTTCCGAAATCAGTCACGAGCACATCGAAACACCCCATTCCGTGCTGAATGTGAATGATCAAATGAAGGTGATGATCATCGACCTCGACGCCGAACGTGGTCGGATCTCACTGTCCACCAAGGCTCTTGAGCCAGAACCCGGTGACATGCTCACCGATCCTCAAAAGGTCTTTGACAAGGCTGAGGAAATGGCTGCTCGCTACAAGCAAATGCTTCTTGAGCAAGCAGAAGAGGGAGAAGAGCCCTTGAGCTCGATGATGGTCTGAGCTGCATGAGCCCATGGCTCATTTATCCCTCAGAGGCCATTCGCTTGGCTTGATCCACGGGGTGCTGTTCGACAAGGACGGCACCCTTTCCCATAGCGAACCCCATCTCATCGAATTGGCAGACGCCAGGATTGATGAAATCCTTCGTGTCTTTGCCTCCCGTGGCGCATCGTCAGAGACACAAGTTCAACTCCAGGGGTTGCTCAAGCGCGCGATGGGCCGATGCGACTCCGGCTTGATTCCTGATGGAACGTTGGCCGTCGCTTCGCGTCAACACAATCTGTTGAGCACCGCAACGATCTTCTGTCTCTTTGATCTCAGCTGGCCTCAAGCACTCGTGCTCGCTGAAGAGATCTTTGACAGCGTGGACCATCTCCACAAACAAAACGCAACGAAAGCACCCCTCAGCGCCAGAACCCCTCTGCCCCATTCAAAAGAGTTGCTCAACGAGCTGCACAACGCTGGTGTGATCTGTGCCGTGATCAGCAATGACACCCACCACGGCATCAAACAGTTTCTTCAAGACCATGGCTTAAGCGACTTCATCACAGGAATCTGGAGCGCTGATGACACCCCTTGCAAGCCAGATCCAGGCGCCGTGCATGGTCTGTGCAAAAAGCTGGATTTGGATCCATCCCAATGCGCACTGATCGGAGATGCCGACTCCGATCTACTGATGGCACGCCGCGCAGGCATTGCTTATGCGCTTGGGTACGTGGCGGGATGGAAGCGAACCCCCGACCTCACCTCCCATCAACATTTGATCCATCACTGGCAAGAGCTCAAGGTTGAACAAGCTCAGTAAGGGCAACCCGTAAAATCCCACCACGCCCGAAACCCTTATGAGTCGATACGTTTTCACTTCCGAATCCGTGACGGAAGGCCATCCCGACAAGATCTGCGATCAAGTCAGTGATGCCGTCCTAGATGCTCTCCTAGCCCAAGACAGCACGAGCCGGGTGGCCTGCGAAACGGTTGTGAATACCGGTCTTTGCATGATCACGGGCGAAGTCACCTCCAAAGCCCAGGTGGACTTCATCCATCTCGTACGCGATGTGATTCGGGATATCGGCTACAGCGGGGCGCGGGCCGGTGGCTTTGACGCCACGAGCTGTGCCGTCCTGGTCGCCCTTGATCAGCAATCCCCTGATATTGCCCAGGGCGTTGATGAAGCGGATGATCACGCAGGCGATCCCCTCGACAAGGTCGGCGCCGGCGATCAGGGAATCATGTTTGGCTACGCCTGCAATGAAACGCCAGAGCTGATGCCTTTGCCCATCAGCCTTGCCCACAGGCTTGCTAGGCGTCTGGCCGAAGTGCGCCACAACGGAACCCTCGATTACCTGCTGCCTGACGGCAAGACCCAGGTGAGCGTGGTCTACGAAAACGACAAACCTGTCGAGATCGACACCATCCTGATCTCAACCCAACACACCGCCGAGGTGACGGGCCTAACCGACGAGCAGGAGGTGCGCAATCGCATCAGCGAAGACCTCTGGACTCACGTAGTGCTGCCAGCGACAGCAGACCTCCCTCTGAAGCCCGATCGGGCCAATTGCCGCTATCTGGTCAACCCCACCGGCAAATTCGTGGTCGGCGGGCCTCAGGGTGATGCCGGTCTCACGGGACGGAAAATCATCGTCGACACCTACGGCGGCTACGCCCGTCACGGCGGTGGTGCCTTCTCCGGCAAAGATCCCACCAAGGTGGATCGCTCCGCTGCCTATGCCGCCCGCTATGTAGCCAAAGCACTGGTAGCCGCAGGTCTTGCGAATCGCGCAGAGGTTCAACTGAGCTACGCCATTGGCGTGGCCAAGCCGGTATCGATCCTTGTGGAATCTTTCGGCTCAGGCAAAGTGTCCAACGCGGAACTCACCGACCTCGTACAAGAGCACTTTGACCTGCGTCCTGGTGCCATCATCGAGCAGTTCAAGCTGCGGGAAATGCCTTCCCTCAACGGTGGTCGCTTTTACCGCGATACAGCTGCCTATGGACACTTTGGCCGCCCCGATCTGAACTTGCCCTGGGAAGACGTTGGTGCCAAGGCTTCAGCCCTAAAGCAAGCGGAAGCGAACCGCATCCAAGCCGGCAACAGTCTGTAGACGCAAGACCATGAGCCAAGATCCGCTGGTGCTCGGCATTGACCTAGGCACCAGCGGTGTCCGCATCGCTGTCATCGACAGCAGCTGTGCCCTGCTCCAGACCGAAAGTGCGCCATATCAAATCGGTCTGCATAACCCCTTTGATTGGCGAGACCGATGTGTTGCACTGATCGGGCGCCTTAAGCCCGACTACCGACATCGCCTCAAGGCCATCGCGGTGGACGGCACCTCAGGAACATTGCTGGCCTGTGATCAACAGGGCCTGCCCCTTGCTGAGGCCATGCCCTATTCGCTCGCATGCCCAAACGTCGTTGAGCAGCTCCGCGCCTTGATTCCACAGGGTGGACCAGCTTCAAGCGCCAGTGGAAGCCTCGCGCGAGCGCTGCACCTAGTCGAGCAACACCAAGCCCCTCTCCTGCTACGCCATCAAGCCGACTGGATCAGCGGATGGCTTCTTGACAATTGGAGCGATGGGGAGGAAGGCAACAACCTTCGACTGGGATGGGACCTCGGCCAAAATGCCTGGCCAGACACCTTCAGCAGCCAACCCTGGCGGGATGCACTTCCAAACATTCGAACCAGTGGCTCCGTGCTTGGGCCCCTGGCGCCCCAACGCGCGAAAGATCTAGACCTGCAAGAAGATCTGCTGATCGTTGCCGGAACAACCGATTCCAACGCGGCCGTTCTCACTGCTGATGCTGACGACGACGAAGGCATCACAGTGCTGGGAAGCACCTTGGTGCTCAAGCGGTTCACCAATCAGCCCATCGCTCCAGGTCCAGGAACCTCCACCCATCGCGTGGGGGGGCGTTGGTTATGCGGAGGAGCCTCCAATGCTGGTGCTGCCGTGCTGCAGCAACTCTTTCCCGACATCGACCTCGCGGAACTGAGCCGTCAGATCGATCCTGATCAGAACAGCGGCTTAAAGCTGCGCCCCCTTCCAAGATGCGGAGAGCGCTTCCCCGTTGATGACCCCCAGCTTGAACCCATCCTCACGCCCCGCCCAGTCAGCGATGCCCTCTATCTGCACGGCCTTTTAGAAGGTTTAACGCAAATCGAACAGGCGGGATGGCAACGCCTCACCAGCCTTGGAGCTGATCCTCCCAAGAAGATCGTGACCCTTGGCGGTGGAGCGCGCAATCCTCAATGGCGTCGCCTGCGCGAGCGCCAACTCGGTGTTCCGATCCGCAGTTGCAACACACCTCCAGCCGCCGGAGTTGCTCGTTTAGCTCTTCAGGCTGTACGAGCACCAGACAAGACGATCCTTCTAGGGGAGAATTAAGGCAGCATCCCCGAACCCTTGCCCAACCGACTTCGTGACGGCCTTGCCATTGGCCTGTTCATCGTGCTTGCCGGATATGTGGGATTCAGCGGGTTTCGGCTCGCCCTTCTGCTCTGGCAACGCTTTAGCTGAGTCAATCCACCGCCCTTAACCTTCTCTTCTTCAACCATGACCGCTGATCCGCTTACCCCCGCTGTTAGCGAACGCATCTGTCGTCACATGAACGATGACCATGGCGATGCAGTGCTTCAGTACGCCCTCCATTACGGAGGAGTGAGTGCTGCCAACATCGCCACCATGACGGCCGTTAGCGCTGATGCGATGAGCCTTGAAGTAGACGGAAAAGCCGTCCGGATCCCGTTTGATCACACCCTCACTGACAGTGAGGATGCCCACCGCACCATGGTGGCCATGCTGAGAGCCATGCCGTCTGACGAGAGCAAAGGGGAATCCTGAAGGCAGTCGTTCTGACGCTTTGCTAGTCGCACTTCACGATTGCCTGAAAGACCTGTTCGTTGTGCCTTCTTGTCCGATTTGCAAGAAGGCCATCCAACCCCATCCACAAGCGGATCATCCCTGTAGTGAGTGCTCTCAAAAGCTGGGCCTTGTGGGAAGAGGCCTGCGAGGCATCACTCCTGTTCGCTTCAACGCAGCCGGTTGGTATCGAGGAGAGCTTCGCCGACACATCCTGCGCCTGAGGCTCAATCAAGATTTATCAGTCCTGAAGGCCATCACCTTCGCTCTGCAGCCAACCCTTCCGGCCAAGGCTCTTTTGGTTCCGATCCCCAGTTGGAAAGCGGTAAAACGAGCCAATCCTCTACCGGCATTGATCTGCCAAAGCCTTGGACGCACCACCAAGACACTGCTGAAACGTTGTCGGCCCACCGTGGGGCAACACCACCTCAGTCGTCGTCAGCGGCTGGTGAACATGAAATCTGCCTTCGCCATCGATCCAGACCAACGATCCAGGTGCGTGGCGGCAAGGCCCACCTGGATTGTCGATGACATCCTCACCAGTGGAGCCACGGCCCAAGAAGCATTGAAGACGTTGAAAAATGCTGGGTTTGAGGTCAGGGGATTGATCTGTCTGGGGCGCACCCCGTGATTTAAGATTCCGTTGTCGTGAAAACGACGTGCCGGGATAGCTCAGTTGGTAGAGCAGGCGACTGAAAATCGCCGTGTCCCCAGTTCAAATCTGGGTCCTGGCATTGACTGAATCTTGATCGACGCGATGGAGTCACCGCTCCATGGGCATTGAAAGCTGTAGGCGTGCTGCCAATCGCCACCCAGCCACCTGATTCGGAGTCGCTTGTACAACGGCAGAGCCGTAACAGCTAGTCGATTTCTGGACGACGGCGCCCTGCATGGATGGTGGCCACCTCTGTGATCTCCTCAATCACCAAATGCTTTCTCCAATCCTGTGAGCCGTTCAGCAACTCATCAAGCTCCTCAGACGTCATTTTCCTGTCAAGACCGCCAAGGACGCCCTTGATGGCGCACTTAATGATGACCTCTTGCTCGTATGTCATAAAGCAAACGCTGTAGATCCCATCTTGCCGAAGCGGTCACACCAATGGATTCCGAAGTCGTCACGCCATGCCTTGCAGAAGGGAGCAATCCGAGAATTGACTCGCCGTCTTTCATGACCTCAGCAATAGAGCGATGAAACGCCTGAACCCTTGAATGAAGGGGCAGGAGCCAGACCACTCACCCATAAGAAAATGACAGAAGCAACTGCGCTAGAGATTGAGCGATTCCCACAAGCCGAATATCATCTTCAACCGCCAATTTTCCAAGCAATGACAGTCTCCACAGTTGAGCATGAAAACAGTTGCGCATGAAAAACGACGCTCCTGCGTTGGCTCATGCGCAATTGGACGAGAGCAGACTCAAGATCATCAGACACCCTCCCTTCGGCTCAGCCATGACCAATCAGCAGCAGAGGCACTTAGCCTCATGAGTGATGTCATCAACCATCGTGTTTGCTAGAGATCCATGAATAGCAAGCTAAATAAAGAACTTATTTCAAGGTCGCTCCAATTGGCAGCGCTCGCTGAGATGCAGCCAGACGACCGCATTGCGCGCATTACTTGGGACAGAATTCAAGATGATTTAGAACAAGCCGATAGCATGGTGTTTGGAATGCAATTTTGCATCGCCAACATCGCTGCATTTATCAAAACATATTTCAAAGAAACCGAGCACACCATTGCTGCTCTTAGCTCATGCCATCAACTCATTGCATTTCTTGGATGGAATCAAGAGCAAGTCTTAACAATGGAACAGTCAAGAAAGGTCTTTATTGATTACATCAAAGATGTTGTATCCATGTACAACGATACAAAACAGAATCACTGCGAGAATGCACAGTGCATCCTTGCCATGAACATGAATTCCATGCTCCTACAGGACCTTGACTATGTCATGAAGCAAAGCCCTCAACGAGAACGCAGCCTCTCTCCTGCGCTCGAAACAACAGCAAAACTGAGGGCACAAATGGTTCAGGTTTTTGGCTGGAACAGCTTAGAAACCTGAAGAGAACGAGGCGGCACCCCCTCTCCTGCCAAGCATTCAAACAATCGATCCCACCTGCAGTGTTCCTGTTTCATCTAGATCCTGTGGCCGATCAAAGCCTGGGGTGAAGCCCGTCGCTCGACGAAGGACGGGCGGAATAAGATGGGCGAAATAACATCAATGGATGAGATACCTAGAAGTCGTTAAAAACCAATAAAATCGAGCAGCCACAAGGTAAACTTGGAATATCAATTCAATCAGGGAAGCTTTAACCAAACCACATGGGTTTTCTTCTTTCGAGTCGATCTGGTCATCTTTGCATTGACGGGAAGAGGGTCTTAAAGCCCCATACAGATGGACTCTTTCCATCAGATCAATTTTGCAGCGGTGATCTCTCCATCCCTTCAACAGATCGAAACATCCTCACGATCTCTCAGTGCTTCCTCGACCTCTATATCAATCCAATGGGATTGCTTCAAGAAAAGAGAGCTAAAGGGAAAAAATGGTTGCACTCCACTCTTGAGATCGAAAGAGAGTTTGGCGAATCCTTCCAAACAGAAGAAGCTCAAAAGCAGTCCTCAAAAGGCTCTCTGCCTGCTTCGCCCAATCAAACGAGAGGGTGGCACTTGTTTGTCATGCATACGTTACATCGCTTTTTTTGGAAAGACTTTGACTGCATCAGAGGTTCGCGCAAGCTTGAAGAAACGGATGATTATCACTGGTGGCTTGAGAACAGCAGTGGAGACATGATCGATCTAGCGGAAGAGCAGTATCAAGCCAGCAAAATTCCTACATTGAGAGATCAAGGGAAAAAACTTAAACCATTAGGCAATCGATATTCAGCAACATCCAGGGCCATGGCCCATAGAATCACCGAAGTCTTGTCATCCCACCATTACGACCCAAGCGTTATTGATCAATACGCCAATGCTTATATGAAGCGCTAGAAACAAGCGCTAAAGCCAAGCTCAAAAACTCACTCCACCACGTCTAATCCAAGAGCATTTCATCATATTCGTACTAATAATAAAAATGATTTGGATGGATGAGCACCATTCTTGCCGCCTGAATCGATGCAAAGAAGCTCGAGGCCTGACATCGGCGCGTGAACCCTGCAGACTCGAGCGAGACATAGAGTTGTTCGGTCGATGCACCCCTCAGAAGTGCCATGGGCCTACCCGACACCATGCCTTTCGGCTGGGGAGAGGTGGATCAGCAGCAAGGGAAACGCCTCCTGGGCGCTTTTCGGCATGACTGCTCAACCAATTTGAATGCTTGAAGGGGCAAATTGTCGAAACGCCCCCAGTTCAAATCTGGGTTCTGGCATTTGCAAGCAACAGTCGATGATTCGCGTACCGATCGATGACGATCGCACTTTCAATAATCCCGACGGATTTGCGATGGTGTTCGACCGAACCTGGAAGCACTTAGCCAAAGCTGAGCAATTTGCTGATCTTTCCATTGATCAACGTATCGATGCAGTCATTGAAAAGATGGAGGACCATCCCTTCCTCCAGGCTGAGCCCGAGCAAGCTCGTCAGATCGCGATTTTTAGGGTTCGCTTGCTCAACCTGGATGGAGCAAGCCAGTCAAGCTGACAGCAGTTCGTCGCTCTGTTCGAGGTCTGGATCCGCGCTTTCTGAGGGCAGTTCCTGTGAATCGTTGACATACACAGTTGGTTCCAGATCAAAATCCTCCGGCTCCTCCATGTCGTTGTCTGAGTTGACATGAGAATCGATTACCACTTCGAGTCGAGGCGCCTCGCCATGCGACTCATCTTTTGCTTGCTCATTCAGCAAACCGCGGAGTTGCACGAGACGGTCACTGCTATCAGCGAGCAATAAAAAGCTATCGGAATCATCAGCTTGTTCCGGCTCAACAGAGTCCAACTTCTCTGAGAGTTCGTTAAATCGCTCTTCGAGTGCAAGCAATCTGAGCGTCAAAGATTCTGCGATCTCACTGACCAAGTGCAGTTGTCCGCTCAACTGCTGAACCATGTCTTGACTAGAAATGGTCATTGGCGTGAACTCCGAGCTCATCGAAAGCCGATGGTATCGATCACAAACAACTTGTCCACAGTGATCTCAAACCTCTTGAAGGAGACGCCTGCACCACCGGCTGGTTCCTTTCGCAAGGCAACGTGCTGCCATCCTCAACGCCTTTAAGGAGCAGAGATAAGATTCTTCGATCTGAGCTGTTGTGATGAACGGTGCAGCCGACTCCGCGATCAGAGCTCTGATCCAAAAGATTCAACCTGAAAATGAATGTCAACACTCCATTGGAGATGGGGTGTTGAGGATCAACCTCAAAGCTGACGACCTCAAGCTTTGGAGAGACACCCTGCTGGGCCTGAAAGAACCAGGCAACGTTCTTTTGGCCTGCGAGAGCAACCGGGATGCTCTCGATGCAACGCGCCTCACCTGGGTTGTTGGTGCTGCGATTCGGTCAACCAACATCGACTCGTCTCAAGGGATCGTCCCCTTATTGAGCGAACTGGGCGTTCCCGTTGACATTGCCAAAGCTCTACCAGGCCACTGCCCTGGCCTTGGGTCAGAGATCACATGGGCTTTTTATTTAGAGAGGCACGGCTGGCTCACCGCTTCGCCGATCATCGATGAGCAGCTTTTAAGTCCGGCCATCACGGCATGACCTCGCCCCTATCTTCCGAACAGATTCGGGCCTTAGCCCAACGAGCGCAGATTTTTGGCCTACTAGATCGCCAATCGCTCAACAGTGATCTCAGAGCCACCCTGGCTCAAGCAAACCATGAGACGAGGCTCCTAACAGCGGAAGAAATCACCTTTTCTTGCCAGCACTCTGGCGTGAAGCCAGCGCCGCTGATCCAGCTGCAAAGCCAAGTTCCTGGTTTGGTTGACAGCGCTCGGGAAGCACTCCTCGCGCAACAACCAGACCTCGTTCGCCCAGGAGGCGCTCTTTTCCCTCAGGAGCGTGCTGATGCTTGCTGGCGTGATTGCTTTCACTTCTTAAGGATCAGCCTCTATGCCGTTGCCGCAGGCGAGACAAGGTTCACCGATCCTGCTGGGCTGGACGCCATGCAAGAGCTCTACACCGTTCTAAAGGTCCCTGTCCCTGCCTTACTGGTCGCCCTCACCCAGCTTCGCGATTTGGCATGCAAGGCCTATTCCAAGGACGGACCGCACCAGGATGTGAGCTTGCTGGAGCGTGCTCTAGACCACCTCATCAAGAAGATGAGCGGATTTCAACCCGACCATTAACTAATTATCCAAATCTTATCGTAAAGAGAGACGAAGGAATCAACATCCTTTTTGACGGCTCGGGGGAGACTATCTGCCTTGTAAATGCGCAAATACACCTAATGCCTCTCCCACGGCTTGACTATCCCCTCACCAGCCAAAATCAACGTGTTGGAGATCTTGGAGGCCTGGAGGCACCGATCGATCAAACAGTGATCGCAGCAGCAGCGAACGGAGAAAACTGGACGTCGCTCACCAGTCAGATAGAGAGCGCTTACAAACAGGTTTTCTTTCATGCCATGACGGCAGACAGGGAGCCTTTTCTGGAGTCGCAACTGCGCAACGGAAGCATCACGATGCGTGACTTCATTCGCGGCCTGTTGCTATCCCGTCGCTTCACCGAGGGATACGTGTCCTGCAACAGCAACTACCGCTTAGTTGACCAGGTTGTTGGCCGGATCCTTGGACGCCCTGTTCATGGAGAAGGAGAACGCCTGAGCTGGTCGATTGTGATTGGCAATCGCGGGTTTGCTGGCTTTGTCGATGCTCTGCTCGACAGCAGCGAATACATGGATTCCTTTGGCTACGACCAGGTTCCAAACCAACGCTCCAGGGTCCTACCTGGCGCTGCAACCGGTGAAATGCCGATCTACCAGCGCTTCCCGCGTTATGGGAGCGACTGGCGTGACATGCAATGGGAACAAAAGCTACAAACCCGCGACATGGCTGGCGGCAGTGTCACTCCCGCTTGGATCAAAGAGCCACCAGCCTGGGTTAAGAAGTTCTGGCTGGGTCTGGCCGTGGTTGGCAGTGTCGAAGTCCTACGCGTGCTGATCATCGTGGCAGGCTCAATGCTCAGCACCCGTTAATCGCCGTGACCGCTGAGCTTGAGCTCTCTTCTTGGCTACCCCCAGAACAAATGCTCCCTGAGGCGTTTTCCTCAGGGACGACCGATGCCAGAGGAGCGAACTGGCGAGGGCAATCGTTGGGAACCACTGATTTCAGCGGAGCTGCTCTCTGCCGCGTTGATTTGCGCGGTTGCGACCTATCTGGCTGCAACCTCGAAGGCACTGATTTGCGTTTAGCCCGCTACGACAGAGCCACGATCTGGCCTGAAGGGTTTGAAGTGCGCAGCTCAGGAGCGGTTGGACCTGGAGCCAAGCTCAATGGAGCGTTCCTGAACGGAACAGATTTACGGGGCATGGATTTACGCGGCGCCTCTTTGATGGGCACCTACCTGAGTGGTGCCGATCTCAGCGGAACCCTGCTTGATGATGTTCGCCTCGTAGGAGCCGACCTTCGTCATGCCGTGCTGCGGGGAGCCCGCTGCCGAGGGGCACGTTTCGGTGGCTGTCAACTCGACTACGCAGACTTTCGAGGAGCGGACCTGACGGATGCCGGACTTGAGGGCGTGGAGTCGATCAAAGGCGCCGACTTTTCTTTGTGCATTGGCTTAGCAGAGCAATTGGGAGCCTTGCGGGCTCGTCCTTATCTCGAGCTGGACTGCTGGAACCCAATGACGCGTAAAAACACGCGTGAAGCGCTTGAATTACTGTCCTGAACTAGCTTTCGCGACAGTTTCGGCGGCTACCACTTATCAGGCCAGCCGCCGAAGCAAAGCCAAAATGGTCATGTCACGCAACACTCCAACACAATTGATTGAGCTTTATAAAGAATCGCCCTGCTGACAAAAGGGTTGCCAGAACATATAGAGCGAACACCCAGAGAGCTCTATGCCTTTCGGTCCCGCTTCGTTACTCGGCGTTGAGCGCTTCTCCGCAGAGAGCGAAGCTCCCCTTGAACTGATTCCAGGCGATGAAGATGCCAAGAAGGAGCAAATCATCACAGCCGTGTACAAGCAGGTACTCGGCAATGCCTACGTGATGGACAGCGAGCGTCAGCTCGTAGCCGAATCCCAGTTCAAACTTGGCGAAATCAGTGTTCGCGAGTTTGTTCGCGTCGTTGCCAAGAGCGAGCTTTACAGCTCTCGCTTTTTTGATGCCTGTCCTCGTTATCGCTATATCGAACTGGCCTTTCGCCATCTTCTTGGTCGTGCTCCTGTGGATTTCCAGGAGATGCGCACTCACGCCGAACGCCTGGATAGCAAGGGTTTTAGCGCCGATATCGACAGCTTCCTCGACTCAGACGATTACCAAAACACCTTTGGTGAATGGACTGTTCCCTATCAGCGGGGATGGAAGACCGAAAGCTGCGCCACCATGCAGGAGTTCACATGGAGCTTCCAGCTTCTGCGTGGCAACAGCAGCAGCAGCTTGAAAGGCGACCTCTCAGGAATCACCAGCAAGTTGGGTGGTGCTGCTTATCAGAACCGTCCTCTCGCGGTGGTACCGCCGTCCTCCATCGAGACCCAGGGCTGGAGTTTCCGACCTTCCAAGAATCTCCAAGATGCGCCAACACGTCTCGGCGTTGGTGCTGGCGACGAAGGCAAGACCTATCGGGTCGAAGTCACTGGCTACAGCGCCAACAACGTGCGCCGCATCTCTCGATACACCCGCTCAAATCGCGTGTATTACGTGCCCTTTGACAAGCTCTCTGAGCAGTTCAAACGCATTCATGCCGAAGGCGGAAAGATCGCCAGCATCACCCCCTCGAACTAACCCGAATCCTGGATTGGCGTTTGCATGCAACGCCAATCTGCCCTTCCCAGTCGCCCTGAGCGACCACCTCTCCCTTCCCTCTCCCTCAACCCCCCATGAGTGCCTCTCAAGGTTTCGGAGCCAGCTCCCTCAATTCGAACCCTGTCTCATTCAGCAGGAATCGCAATGCAGCAAACAAGCCAGCCCTGAGCAACGCTGAGTTTCTGCGCCAATCCTGCGCCTCAATGAAAATTGCGATTGGCCCTCGCAATCACGAAGATTGTCCCCATGGCGGAACGATGCAGCGTTATGCCGTCGATGACGCAGCTGGGCTCGAAGCTGCGATCAATGCCGCCTACCGCCAGGTTTATGGCAATGCCCATGTGATGGAACATGAGCGCTCGAGAGAATTGGAGTCTCAGTTCTGCAATGGCGAACGGAATGTTCGCGAATTCGTGCGGGCACTCGCAAAAACTGAGTTTTATCGCGCGCGTTTCTTCCAAGGCGTTGCACCCATGCGCGGAGTTGAGCTGAACATCAAGCATTTGCTTGGTCGTCCTCCTCTTTCTCAAGGAGAGATGTCAGCGCACATCACCTTGCTAGCAAGCGCTGGTCACGATGCGGTGATTGATTTCATCGTTGATTCAGCTGAATACGCTGAAGTGTTCGGCAACGACGTTGTTCCCTACACCCGTTCATTCACGTCTGCGGCGGGTATCCCCACAAGCAGCTTTGTCAATATCGCTGCTCTTGAGCGCGGCTTTGCCATCAGCGACAGTGCCGTTGGCGCCCGCAGTCAGCTGAGCAACACACTCGCACGTGGTGCCGTTCCATACATTCAGCTTCCCAGCTCCGTCTCCTCTTCCCGTGGAGGCAAGAGCAGCGGCTCTGGAACCAATGTCAAATTCACCTCCAAGGTGCGCAAGTCCAGCGATGGCGGCGACTCGATGCCAGCCCGTGGCGATGCATACGTGGGCTTCGGTCTTGGTCAGCGGGAACAGGAAGTGTTCCAACGCTGCCCTGGTGACACTGCGGACCAAATCAACGCATTGATCCGTTCTGCCTACCGCCAGGTCATGGGCAATCCCCATTTGATGGAGTCAGAGAGGGCCTTGGCTGCTGAAAGCAAGTTCACCGAGGGCTACTACAGCACCCGTGAGTTGGTTCGTGGGATCTGTTTGTCTTCCGAATATGTTCGTCGTTTCTTTGAAACGAATGCTCCCTACCGCTTCGTTGAACTGAACTTCAAGCACATTTTGGGACGTGCGCCCATCTCACAAGCAGAGGTGAGCGAGCACATCCAAATCCTTGCAAACGAAGGATACGAAGCAGAAATCAATAGCTACATCGACAGCGCCGAATACCAGAGCACGTTTGGGGAGGACACCGTTCCTTACATGCGCATCCTCTCTGAGCAAGGACGCTCCCAGCTGGCCTTCAACCGCCATCTGTCTCTCTCTGAAGGCTATGCAGCAAGCGACTCCGTAGCGAACAGCTCGTCCCTTGTCACCTCAGTCGCCACCAAGACGGTGCCCAGTGGATGGCGCACAACAACCGTCCGCAGCAACCGCAATAGCGCGATTGCTGGCTCCCCTGATCCCACCAAGAGACGGTTCCGCATCGTTGTGCAAGCACAACCCGCAGGTGGGCGCCAAAGGACTCCCAATGCCAGCTACTTGGTGTCTGGCAAGGACATGACCAGCCAGATGAAGTACATCCACCGCCGCGGAGGTCGGATCGTCTCCATCACCGAGGTGATGTGACCTAAGGAGGGATTCACCCATCCCTTCCAACTTCTTCGACGCACATGGCTTCATCCGACCCCCGTCTGTGATGAAGCCTTCTTTTTTCCCTCCCCCCAACAATGACTGCCCCTCTGACCCTCACCTGCGCCGCAAACCAAGACACCGAACAAGCCTCCGTTGTTCTCAAAGCCGCTTATCGCCAGGTGTTCGGCAACCGTTATCTGATGGAGCTGGATGTTTGTCCTTCCATCGATTCGCTGTTCATGAACGGTGATCTCACCGTTCAGGGGCTGATCACTTCCTTGGCTCAATCCGAGACCTATCGGCGTTACACGCTCGAGCCCAACAATCCTTATCGCTTTGTCGAACTGAACTTCAAGCACCTGATGGGACGTCCTCCGCGCAATCAGGCTGAGATCAGCGAGCACGTCAACAGACTTGCCACAGAGGGATTTGAAGCTGAGATCGCTAGCTACACCTACAGCGACGAGTATCTCAAGAATTTTGGGATCGACACGGTTCCCTATGCCAGAACAGCCAAATCAGTGGTTGGCGAAACCACCGTTGCTTACCTACGCAACATCGCCATTGACCCTGGCTATGCAGGCTTTGATGGAAGCAAAACATCAATTTTGCTGAGCAGCATTGCTTCGAACACCAATCCAACAGCCGCTGGTGCTCGGAAGGCCGTTGGCGGTGGTGGTCGCTACACGATCATTTGGACGTCACGTGTGCAGCTCGGAACGGCGCGTCGTTCAGCCCAAAGATCAGTTGTCAGCTACAACTCCCTGTCCACAACGATCAGAAGCATCCAAGCCCAGCGCGGTCGCATCATCTCTATTGCGAATGCTTAACCCTTAGAGAGATTTGCTCATTGAGCAGATCGAATCGGTCATGATTGGACCCTGGTCGTTCACAGGGCCCAATCTGGCGTTTTCCCAGCCAAAGCCGTTAGCACCTTCAATCACTCCAAACGACATGCCAATCTTTAGAAACACTTCCAACAGGAAAACATCAGGGCAAAACGAGAGTTTTCATGATTCTGTTTCTGGCGTTCCTATGGCCATGTCAATGATGATTGACTCCATGGTGAATATGGTGCATATCAATCAACCTCATCCGTCTGCCACCTCGGCAACGATTGATGCACACCTGAATGAATATTGAGACTTTCGTCCATCAAAGCGAAGGCAAATGGCGCTCGATGCGCTCTGGGCACTCTCTAGCCTTCCAACAATTTGAAGACGTGCTAAGTGAAGTAGAGATCAAAAGTGTTGATCCCTCTTCTAGCAGTATTCAAGAACTAATCGAATCATCAAACTTAGATTCCAAGGCAACCGCAACCTGCCCATTTCAAATGGAATGGAAAGCAGAAAGTGATTGGGAACCTGACGATCCAAGCGATGTCACATCTGGGTCTTGCCTCCTCGTTCCCCTCGCCATCAACGAGACCGAAGGGAAAATCATCAGAAGCGTAGGCTACGCAGAATCTGAATTCGCAGTTTCCGATTATAAATTCCTCGAAGATGGCACCTTTCTGCTCAAGACTCAATATGAGCAATCCATTGCAGAAGAAAGGATTTGGTTTGTATCAGAAAACGTACGCTGTCGGTCCTCCGTCCTTCGCACATCCGCAGGCTCGGGAATCCTACAAACTTCATTTGCATCAGAAGTAAGACGCTTAAACATTCAGTAACTACATCAATAATCGATGAGCTCTAAAGAAGCATTATTGAGATTTGCCAAAACATTGGCTGGACATTACAGCAATTTTGAGCAATCTCAGGACAACCCAAAAGACTTCGCTCACATTAATATCTATTTCAGGCCCCTACCATGGGAAACCTTAAAAGGACCTGGCTTCTACTCGGAACAAAGCTACGATCATGATCCCTGGAGTCCCTATCGACAGGGGATTCATCGACTCCAGCAAATTCAAGACATCTTTGTTGTTGAAAATTTTGGATTTGCTGATGCACTAAGGCTTGCCGGCTCAGGACAGCGTCCAGAGTTACTCCGAAGCCTCAAAGTGGAGTCCCTCACACCACGTTGTGGATGCGATATGCATTTTCATGAAGTCGAAACTGGATGCTATCGGGGAGAAGTAGAGCCAGGCCACAAGTGTTTGGTCCCGCGCGATGGGCAATGGACCTATCTGATCAGCGAGGTTGATGTAGACAGCACAACTTGGGTTAGCCGTGATCGCGGTTTTGATCCAGAAACCCATGCGCAAAAATGGGGCTCCGAACACGGACCCTTAAAATTCAAACGAGTGACATCCCTTGGCGACTCTCTAAACCTCGACTGGCTTCGATAAGATGGTTGATCAAGCAAGCATGTGGTTTGAATGTCCGCGCTAGATGCGGAAAAACAATTAAAAGCTTGGATCCGGTCGCAACACTTGATTTGTGTTGGAACAGATTTTATTTTCGAGACTGTTGATCAAAGTCAACTCGAAAAGTTTGAGCGTTGTATTGAATTACTTGGTGGCAGAATTCGTTCTGTTTCAGCTGCAGGCAATTGGCCAATGGGACCAAACCGAACATTCAAAATCCTTCGAGCCAATGCTCCAGTCCCCCGCCCAGGGGGAGAAGCCATTGTGACCTATTGGGCAAAGCGCGGAACATCGCAAACTCGTTATGCAGAAATCAGCTAAATAAATTACTCGTCAAACCAACCAAACCAAGTCGGCTTGGAGAAGTCAGATACCTTGTTCCAACGACGTAATAATGTCAACGAATCCACCGGAAAGCCTTGTGCGTTCGCAAGTTCAATCACTGCATCCTGATCCCGTGCAAACTTCACTTGATCTTTTAAATCAGGCCTACCTTTAAGCATTTCAATAAAAGATTCCAGGGCCGCATCTCGCTCAGCATCCGTGAGGGGCTTCTCTTGCTGAGCAACAGCATCCGTTCCCTTAAGCCCATTTTGATCATCGGATTCAGAGATGGAGGCAAAATTGGCCGTTCCCAACAACCCCTCAGAAAGGGTGCCTTCCATTAACAAAGGACGCCAACTTGACAGTTGCCTAAAAGCCCAACTCCAATGGGCAGGGTCGGCAAGCTGAAGCAATTCCAATTCTGCATCGGCAGATTTAAGCCAATCCATCGCAAGATGCCTTCCCCATTCAACCAATGTGATTGAGAAGCCCCTGATGTTTGCATAAGCGACGAGATCATAATGGGTAGCAAGAGGCTTAATTCCAGTCGCAATGCCGTGATCATCAACGACAGCTTGGACAAACCGATCAAGTTCAGACGATGACATACTCAGCACTCCTCAATCCAAAGGGCAAAATTAGCTTTTTCGCAAATCATTTGTAGAACAATAGGGCCACCAGGACACTGAAGCGTTCTCCATGGGATTCCCAGCTGAGTTGTACCAGAGTCAACAAGAATCTTTGGAGTCCGCGTTGCCTGCTCAAGGGGGATTAACGATCCGGAAAGCGGGCTATCAAAATCCACGAGAAGTTTTTTGAGATCCTCGATACTGGAAATAGTATTCAGAGCATCATCCAAATCAAATGCTTTGACAAAGCGGTTGATCTCGCTCAATGCAGAAGATGCGGACGTCACATTCATTCACCAATGAGGCAGACCACTACTATAGAGAAAAGGATCAACCCGAGCCAAAGGCTCTGGCCTCGTCGGGCATTAAGACAAGTGCCGGCATCAAAATCCCATTCTTCCCTGTAGGCAATGAGTGAGCGCTTTGACACATTATTTTCGGGAATGAGTGAGGAGAATGCTCTCAATCTCATTATTACTGATCCAAGCCAACTCGATAATCCCGGTGTTAAGTACTTAGCTGCCTCACGCCTAGGAGCCTGCACATCGCAACAGTCTCTTGACCGATTGATTGAGGTTGCATCAAAGGAAAGCGATGACCTCTATGAACGAATCACCCGACGAAAAGCTCTTGAAGCTCTGGGCAGACGAAAACAAAAGACGGCTCTCCCTGTCTTGATTGAGGCTCTGACTGATCAAGATGAACCAACGGTCGTTAACGCTGTTGATTCCATTGCACGCATTGGCGCATCACTCACCGAAACCCAGCAGCAGCAATTACTGACTGCACTGAACGGTCCTGACAACCAAAAGCGGGCCGTTATTCAGGCCTTTACGCGTCTGAACCTTCCAGATAGCAACGATGTGATTGCGGAACTGCGCGGAGATTTAAATCCATTAGTCGCAGGAGCGGCCCATGCCCATGCCCTACGGCTAACCAATCGAGACGAAAGCTTGGGGCCATTGCTGAGTCAATTGCAAGACACCAATCCAGGACGACGCAGAGCGGCAGTCATTGATTTAGGCGATGCTCAACACTTGGCGGCCCTAGAAGCGCTCACCCGCTGTCCTGTTTCGATGCCGCTACGGGCCAAAAGCGCCTTCCTCATTACCAAGGCCCAAAGCGAAGGCAACAGAGAAGACATCAACAAAACCCATGCAGACGCCTTGCTTGAAACGCTCCTGAGGGATGATCCGCGCACGCTTGCTCTCGCCAACCCCTCTCCGATCCCCTCAGAAGCAGAAGCGATACGGGCTGGACTTCAACACCGCGACGAGGCGCGTCAGTACGAAGCCGCCAAAGCCTTGTGCGAGATGCCAGCGACGGAACGCCTGGCTCTCATCGACGACCTTGAGGAGAACCAGGGAAGCGACTATGGAGTGCACTATCTCCTGGCCAGCTGCGTTGGCCTACTCGAGCTGCAGGAACGCAGCAACCTGGTGAGACGAGCCCTGCAAGAAACCGGTCCTCAGTACTCAAAATCAAGAATTGCGGCCGCATGGAGTTGCCTTCGTCTTCAACTCGATGACCAAAAACCTCTTCTCAAAGAGATTGCAGAGACCCATCCCTGGGAGCCCTTGAGATGGTCGTGTACTCAGGTCTTGGAGAAAATGGGCTGAGGCTTCATAGTTTCTTTATATTTAAAGTGCAAACTTGTATTGAGAAGCCAGAGAGGAATGATTTCTAGCTGGCAGATGAAGTTACGGTTCCGGGGTGATGCATCGCATCTAAGTCCCCCTCTTGTAAGCATTTTATTATGCTCGACGCATTCTCCAGGCAAGCTGTTTCCGCCGATTCCAGCGGCAGCTTCATTGGTGGCGATCAGCTCTCCGCGCTTCGCTCATTCATCTCTGAAGGCAACAAGCGTCTCGACGCTGTGAACGCCATTACTAGTAACGCTTCCTGCGTTGTGTCCGACTCCGTCGCAGGCATCTGCTGCGAAAACACAGGTCTGACAGCTCCTAACGGTGGTGTGTACACCAACCGCAAAATGGCTGCATGCCTGCGTGATGCTGAAATCATCATGCGCTACGTCTCCTATGCACTGCTGGCCGGCGATGCCTCCGTGCTTCAGGACCGTTGCCTGAATGGTCTGCGCGAGACCTATGCCGCATTGGGCGTTCCTTCAGGATCCGCTTCACGTGCTGTGGCCATCATGAAGGCTTCTGCCTGTGCCCACATCACCAACACCAACAACAGCACTGGCGAAAAGCGCAAGATGCCTGTGGCTCAGGGTGATTGCAACGCTCTGTCTGCTGAAGCTGGCTCCTACTTCGACATGGTGATCAGCGCCATCAGCTGAAGCTCATCTGAGATTTTCAACCAAACACATCTCTAAAATCAATGAAGTCTGTCCTGACCACCGCCATCGGATCCGCTGACAGCGGATCTCGCTTCCCTACCAGCTCTGACCTGGAAGCTGTACAGGGTTCCCTGCAACGCGCTGCTGCCCGTCTCGAGGCTGCTGAAAAAATCGCTCAGAACTACGATGCGATTGCTCAGCGTGCTGTTGACGCTGTGTACACCCAGTACCCCAACGGCGCCACCGGCCGCCAGCCTCGCCAGTGCGCGACTGAAGGCAAAGAGAAGTGCAAGCGCGATTTCGTGCACTACCTCCGTCTCATCAACTACTCCTTGGTTGTCGGCGGCACAGGCCCTCTCGACGAACTGGCTATCAATGGTCAGCGCGAGGTTTACAAGGCCCTCAGCATCGACCCCGGCACCTACGTTGCTGGTTTCACCCACATGCGTAACGACGGTTGTGCCCCTCGTGACCTGAGCCCCCAGGCTCTCACCGAGTACAACGGTGCACTTGACTATGTGATCAATTCACTCGCCTGATTCTCAGCCGAGTTTTTCATCCATAACGATTTGGGGCGAATCATTTCGCCCCTTTTTTATGTTTAAAAGGGAAGCAATCACCACTGCTAAATAGAATCACTCGTCATCGCCTTAGCTCGAGCAGCAACAAAAGGATGGGGATCAACGGCTGAGCATTCAAGGCAACGGTCCCGGTCCAAATCGAATTTCGAATCAGACAAAAGCATCAAAACAGCATATCTCACCTCCCAAAAAGGCATCGAATCAGAAGACAAGAGTTGAATGAGCCTTTCTTGTTCAAAACCAATTCCCAATCGATACATTGACAAGACTGCAGCAGCCTTTGATTTCATGAATTGCGGACGTTGAGATAAGATTGCTTCTTTTAAGATCTGTTCAATAATTGGCAACGCCTCCTTAGGCCAGTCACAACGACTTCCAAACAGCTTTATAAAAAAATAGTGTGCACCATAATCATTATGAGCTTCCTCAGTCCAACGCTGATGAAGCAGCGGCCATATTTCAACAGCTGATCGATCACAGAGAGTTTGGAGGGCCAAATAACAACGACTAAAATCCGTTCCAAAAAATTCTTGAATCAGAAATTCATTTGCAGGAGCTTGATCATATTCATGGACCAATTCCAAATCACTAGGATGATCATTAAGCAGAGCATCCACAACTGAAACCAGCGATAATTCACCAAAGATCAAATCCCCTTCTGGCCAAAGCGCACGAAGCGCCCGCATTCTGAACACGGGAGATACTGGGGCCTGCAAAATAGCAGGGAGTAAATCTCTAGCACCACAATCAATCGCATCCTGAATTCCAGACTGCCGATCCATCTGATTTGGCAGCAAAAAATGCTGTTGGAGCACATCGAGACGATCACAGGAGGCGCCCAACTTGATGCAAGCACTGATGGCGGCACCACGAACTCCGGGAGTTTCACTGTCCTGCAATGGCTCGATCACCCCAGCAGCAGAGGCCACTTGAAGACTCGCCAAACTCTGGATTAGGACACGTTGATTTTGATCAGAACGGGACACCAACGAAATCATGGTTTCGTGTAATGCATCAACTTGGCAATCAAGTTGAGCGAGAGCCCATGCTGAATTCTCAACAAGATAGGGATCATCACTATTCAAACAACGACCGATTGCAGGGATGGCGTCCTGACATTTCAAGCGGCCTAAAACTTCCACAGCCTTACGACGCGCCAGACGCCTCGGCTGAGACTGGTCCTGATCGTCAACAAGAGCCAACAATGCCTGCTCCGTGGATTGACCAGGAAAATTGAGCAGATGCGCAGCCGCCATGTAAGGGTCGCTCTGCGACTCCAACTGATCGATTGGCGTCAACAGCATTCGGATTGCGTCAGGCTGCGTCAGTCCAGGATGGATATTGTCGAAAGCACCACTCATCGCTGTCGCCACCTTTGGGTCTTAATCCACTAAGTCTGAAGGATGCTGAGACATGCGAGGGCCAAAATGAATCTCTAACGAAAATTAAGCAACTCTCGCAAAAGGAAAAACCTGCGAGAGGCTAGTGAAAGTTTCAATTCGCACACATGGGCCCTACACAGTCTTCTTCCGTCTTAGTGAAAACCACGATTGAGCAGGGCTCTCGTCTTTCCTCTCAACAGGTGATCAGAGTTCCGCTCCAGCATCTTGCAAGGACAATCCAGGCAATGCATAGCAAAGGCCTGTTAATCGAATCAATCGACATGGGCTTCGGCGCATCCGCAGGATCAGGCCTCGGAGGAGAGACGTCCCAAAAGAAGGCAGCTTCTACAAAAGCGGACAAGGCTGAGACTTCCAGCAATAACTCGTCCAAGCGATCTGGTCGTAAGCGCCGAAACTAAAGAACAAGCGACTGATCAACCCTGCTGATCAATCACCTGAATCACCCCATCCGCAGGGCGCCCCGAGATCAACCCACTCCAATTGATTGCGATTAAAAACGCATCAGAGTCGTTGGTCTCAACAACATCAACCCCCCAGCCTCCTTCCTGAAGGGGGGCACCGGGATTGCCGGGGCTGTCTTTGCGGCCGCCCAAAGCCATCACAGCATGGTTCGTACCATGACCCATGCTTTTTCGAACAGCACGCCAAGACGAGCTGAGACGTTTTCCAAACGTCTCAGGATCGAGAGAAGATTCGATTTTTAACTTCCAATGAGGATGTGTCAGCGCCTCTACCGAGGTGAAGGAGGCGTCTTCATTCTTTAAAGCAATCGCAAGCTCCTCGAAGCCAAGGGCAGGAACAGAAGAATCTTGGACTTGAAGATTATGAGAGAGAACGTAGCTAGTCACACAAATCTCGTTGCTTTCATGACCATAGCGATCGAACGAGGTCGATAATGAACTATCGCGTTCAGCCTCCAGTGTCACACCCTTCAGCTCAGCCCAATAGCTCTGATCAAATCCAACTGAGTGGAGAAGAAGCAGCGCAGCTTGCCGAAGGACTTAAGCAACAGTTGCGCCAAGGAGAAATACCTGCAGGCGACAGTGATGCCATTGAAAAAATGGTGGCTGGATTAGGTGATAAACGTGGCTTATTACGACTTACTTTTGCGGAAAGTTTGGGTGCGGTCGGCAGCGCTGCCGTGCCCTCACTTTGCATTGCGATGCGCCGGCACGAGAACGTCACCGTTCGTCGAGCTGCTGCCAAAACGCTAACGTTAATTAATGACGTGAAAGCACTGCCCGATCTCCTTGAAGCTCTCTTGGAGGATCCAGATCCTGTCGTCCAAGGGTCTGCAGTTGGTGCCATGGCATGCATTGGTGCAGCGTCCGTTGATGGCCTTCTTGATGTGCTCATCAACCCTAAAAGCAGTCAAATGCAAATTGGACTAGCGAGTTGGGGGTTGTCTTTTGTGGGAGCAAAAGCACCAGAAGCCCTGCGCAAAGCAGCCTGTTCAGAACATGCACAAGTCAGAACAGCCGCCATTGCAGCACTGGGGGATCAGATCCAACAGCTTGACGATCTTGACGCCCGCGAACTTCTCCAAAATGCACTGAATGATCCAGAAGAAGAGGTTCGAGCCGAAGCGACCACATTGCTAGGGAAACTTCATGACACCAACTGGGGAGCCCCACTCCTACTACCAATGTTGCGCGATCAAGATGCTCAAGTACGAAAGAATGCAGCACTTTCACTCATGAAACTTAGGGATCCGCAGGTGATCTCTAGACTTCGCACAGAACTTGAGCATGAACAAGACAGCAGCGTGATTACCATTTTCAACCTTGCAATCAATCAACTATCTCGCGAAGAAAATGATTAATCAATTTCAAAACCTCAGCGATCATCTTCCCCTGGCATTACCTTTGGCCAATCATCCGACTTAAAGAAGCATCTACTGTCTCACGCGAAAGTGGGTCTGTTTCAGGATCAGCCAAGATATCTCTTAAGCACTGCTCCGCCGTAGGGTCTGGAATTTCTGCGAGAGCCATTGCTGCAGACTGAATATGAGCAATATTGCCACCCTTACAAATGCGAATCAAAAGAGGCAATGCTTGCTTGCCAACTTGTCCCAATGCCATCACGGCAGACTGAGAGACAACGGGCGACGCATCATCGAGGGCAACTTCTAAAAGCGACATCGCCTGTAGGCTGAAATCTTGCTCTGGATAGTTCGAAGCAATCTGCGCATAGGCTTTCACACAACTGGCACGCACGGTTGAATCGGCGCTCTGAGCAAACAAGTCAGCTAATGGCTGAAGAGTGCTCACACCAAAAGCACCTAAGCCCCGAACAGCAGCACGACGCAACGAAACATCTGGTTGATCGAGCAAAGACAACAAGCGCGGAACAGATTCTTCCGGCCAATCATCAACCATTGCTGTATAAGCCTCTTGCTGAATCCTCGGATTGGGATGGGCTAGATCAGCGAAGAGATCATCCAATTCACGACGCTGGTCATTCGAAGAAGCCATGAAATCAAAGCAATGAAGGACGATTGAAACCCATCAAATCGTCCCTATAAATCTACTAGAAAACCAATCCACTTCATCGCTAACTTGGGAAGTGGCATAAAAAAAGGGAGGCCAATTGGCCTCCTTTCGTTCCGTTTAAGGACCTAAATCAACGTCTTCAGGAAAGAGCATTGATGGTGTAATCAAGGTAGGACTTGAACTCGTTCAGAGCTTGGGGGCTCATGTCACGAGGTGCACAAGCGCGGTCACGGGTGTAGGTGAGAGCTTCCACGTAAGCAGAAGTTGGCAGGCCTAAGCCGCGATAAACCTCGCGAGCACCAGCGATGCCCCACTCATCGAGAGGGCCTGTACCACCAACAATCAGGCAGTAGTTGATCAGGCGCATGTAATGGCCCAGATCGCGGTAGCACTTGTCCACCTTGGTCTGGTTCTCACCAGCCTCACCGGGCTGCTTGAGGTAGGGATACTTGTTGAAGCAAGCGTCACCAGCTTCTTTGGTGACTGCATCGAGACCAGAAGCAAGCTTTTCAGCAGCTTCAAGACGGGCAGCAGCACGTTGGATGTTGCCTTGAACGGCTTCGAGGTCGTTTTGTGAAGGGAAGCGACCTGCTGCATCAGCAGCAGTCACAACGGTCGTGACGACGGATTTCATCGTTGAGATCCTTTAGAGGAGAGGTTTACGTGAAAATAAAAGAGCCTTATGACTTCAGCTGATGGCGCTGATCACGCGATCGAAGTAAGAGGCAGCCTCAGCAACCAAAGCAGAGCAGTCACCCTGAATGGTTTCCATCTTGCGGAACTTGGTTCCACCCAGTGCTGGGGTATTTGTCTCGCCGATGTGCGCAGTCGCTGAAGCCTTCATGATGGCAACAGCGCGGCCTGCTGACTGTGCAGGCACACCAAGAGCGATGTAGGTCTCTTTCAGACCATTCAGGCAACGATCGTCAAGAACAGATGCGTCACCTGCGAGCAATGCGTAGGAGATATAACGGAGAACAATCTCACCATCACGCAGGCAAGCAGCCATGCGACGGGTGGGATAGCAGTTACCACCGGCCTGGATCAGACCTGTGTTCTCACAAATCATGCCTGTCACTGCATCGGAAACGATGCAGGAAGCGTTAGAAGTAATTGCGTTCACAGCGTCCAGTCGCTTGTTGCCTGCGGCAACGTACGAGCGGAGAGCAGCGATGTCGCCAGAACCAACAGGAGCGGTTTTGGCGTCAGCGCTCAAAACTGAGCGGGAGAATGCGTCGAGCATAGGGAGCCGGACTAAGGGAGCTTTGGCCTAAGACTTGATAAGGGGTCAAGAAAGTCCTGACGTATCCGTTTCGTGATCGAAAGCTCAATAAACTTAAGGGTCTCAAGTGGAGGGCTTTGTATTTTGTGCAGATCACGCAAAGGTTCGTCATCGTTACAGGCATATCGGCTGAGAGTCCCGGCCCTGGAAAGGGTTAAATCACCGAGACGAGCCTGAAATACGGCCCAACCATCGAAACCAAGACCCGTATTTAATATTTGCTTCAGATTTGAGCCCCGACTGGCTGGCGTATTCCGTAGCAAACCCCTCTATTAGTCTCTTTAAAACCCTTGAAAGACGATGGCTGAATCATCTTTGAGTGAACTTCAGGAGTCGATAGAAGAGCTAACGGCCTACATGGAACGGCTGCGCAAAGACGTCATTGGCATGGGGCAAAAGCTCAAATTGCCGCAAAAACGCATCGACGCCTCCGTTGCCGAGCATCCAGAGCTTCAACGTCTCACCCTGATCCTCCATCAGCTCGAAGAGCAAGTTCGATCCGTGAACGCCTCCAATTAATGGGTACATCCCTACCTTCCACTCGAATGCCCCTATGACAGTGAGCGACTCATCATTAGAGGTCATGGGTTCTGCAGGAGTATCTCTTCAAACTCCAGGGTTCGAATCACCCATGACGATGACGGCGTTCCTTGAGGCCAGCGCCGGTATCTGGATGATCCGTCGCGTGGTCCATCACCAAGACCATCAAGATGATGAAGATGGAGATTCCAACCTGATCGTTGAGCCCTTCGGCCCTAATGACAACAGTGTGGCCGCCATTTGCGCAGCTCTGGGTGTGGACCCCTCCCGAGGCTGCGGAGGTGCGCGTTTCTGGTGGGAAAGCAATCTCAAACTGAGCGATCGGAGTGAGGATCGTGCAGCGGCTCTTGTGAATGTCGTGAACCCTGAAGATTCAGCAAAAGGGTTCCTCGTTCGAGACAAGGGATACGTCGAAAAACAAGCTGTTCTGAGCTCTTACTGCTTTGCTGAAGATGGAGTGCTAACGATCACCACCCGGTACGACACCAGCGTTGGCATTGAACGTTGCTGGTTTGTGACCGACCAGCTGCGCATGCGCGTGAGTTCCGTACAAAACCTCGACGGCGTCACCATGACGACTTACTGCACAGAGCGTCGTTGCCCTAGCGACGCTGACATTCTGGCCCTTGCCAGGCACACCGCAGAACGAGAGATCTGAAATGTTCGACCCCTTTCTCGAAACTCTGCATCAAGACATCAAAGCGAGGGGAGGCCAGACCCAAACCATCTCTCCTGAATTCGAATTACAGCGATCTGAGCGCAACGCCAGCACGATTCGCAGCTGGTTATGGGACGTTCCGGGCTTCCGGCGTTGGCGTGTCACCCGTCTCGATGCCGGAGAGAGTCTGCAGGTCCTCAACTCCGTGGCTTATCCATCCCATGACCTCGATCATCCAATTCTGGGAATCGATCTGCTTTGGTTTGGCGCGCGTCAAAAGTTGGTAGCGGTTCTTGATTTCCAACCCTTGATTCAGGACGAGGGGTACCTGAAACGCCACTTCTCAGGCCTGAAAGCGCTCCATGAACGCTTCCCTGAACTGAATGGGGAAGAAACGATGCGTTCCTTTGACCCCCATCAATATTTCTCTCCGTGGCTGTTGTTTTGCAGAGGGGGAGCTGAGCAAGCCCACGAATCACTCCCACAGGCCTTTGATGAGTTCATGAAATGTTTCTGGGAGCTGCATGACACGGCCAAATCCGTTCCCTCGCAGCTACCGCCAGACGAAGTCGACAGACTTCAAATTGCCTATGACGTTTACAGCGCCGAACGGGATCCTGCTCACGGTTTGTTTACCAGTCATTTCGGGAAAGCCTGGTCTGACAAATTCCTGCACACCTTTCTCTTCCCTGCTGCGTTATGAGCGACTCACGCCAATCCAGCCTCGACCCCATTCAATTAGAAGGATGGCGCTGGGCACCGTTTCTCGATCAGGCCATCGCTCAATTGCTGCCAATGCAGCCGACGGCATACCCGATTGAGCAGACCTACCTGCATAAGCACAACACCGGTGGCTCCAAGACAAGGCCGTTCAGTGCCACCACCGAAACCTGGGGATGCAGCACAGAAAAGCTTCGACAGGTCAGAGCCGCATGCGTGGAAGCCGGTTCAGCCGCTTCCGTTCTCAACCTGGTGATGAATCCCAGAACCAGCTATGACCTGCCTTTTTTCGGCGCCGATCTCGTCACGCTGCCAAACGGACACCTCATCGCTCTTGATCTTCAACCAGCCCTTAAATCGGACGCGACCCATACCGAGCACGTCTGGTCAAGGCTGACGCCGCTTTTTGAGCGCTGGAGACGAGAGCTTCCCGATGGAGGCCCCATCCCTGAAGAAGCTCAGCCCTTTTTCTCGCCCTGCTTCCTTTGGACGCGGTTACCGCTTGGAGATGAAGGGGATGCGCTGATTGAAAAGGCTGTGATGCCGGCCTATCTCGACTATCTCCATCTCTATTTGGATCTGGTCAAAGAAGCGACATCCGTGAGCTCAGACCGAGAACAAAATCTCTTAAGCGGACAGCGGAAGTACACCGCCTACAGGTCCGAGAAAGATCCCGCCCGCGGAATGCTTGGACGCTTCCACGGGCCCGAGTGGACCGAAAACTTCATTCATGGCGTTCTATTCGACCTGGAGTAGGGGGAGAAAACGCCCTGGTCAGATGGCCTCTGCCACCTGGGGAGTTAAACATTATGAACAGCTGTCGGGGGCGACAAGCCTCTTTAGTCAGAATCGGTTCCGACGGGATGGGCACAGCTTCCGTGCCGTCCTCATCCAGGTCTGAAGACTTTTTCCCCTCCAGACAGTTCCAAGGAGTTCTCCCATGTTCGACGCCTTCACTAAGGTTGTCGCCCAGGCCGATGCCCGGGGCCAGTTCATCAGTTCCAGCGAAATCGATGCCCTGTCGGCAATGGTTTCCGACAGCGACAAGCGACTCGACTCTGTGAGTCGTCTCTCCAGCAACGCTTCCACAATCGTTGCCAACGCTGCTCGCCAGCTGTTTGCTCAGCAGCCTGCATTGATCGCTCCTGGTGGCAATGCTTACACCAGTCGTCGCATGGCTGCTTGCCTTCGCGACATGGAGATCATCCTGCGCTACGTCACCTACTCAGCATTCACAGGTGACGCTTCTGTCCTTGATGATCGTTGCCTGAACGGTCTGCGCGAGACCTACTTGGCTTTGGGCACACCAGGCGCCTCCGTTGCAGCTGGCGTCAACTTGATGAAAGAAGCTGCCCTGGCAATCGTCAACGACAAAGCCGGCATCTCCTCAGGTGATTGCTCTTCCCTCTCCAGCGAAATCGGCACCTATTTCGACCGCGCTGCTGCTGCAGTGGCCTGATCAGGCATAGCCGACTCGACGATTCAATCCCTTTTCAACAATGAAAACTCCCCTCACCGAAGCTGTAGCAGCAGCCGATTCACAAGGCCGCTTCCTCAGCAACACTGAAGTTCAGGCTGCTTCTGGTCGTTTCAATCGCGCCAAAGCCAGCCTCGAGGCTGCCAAAGGTCTCACCGCCAAGGCTGACTCCTTGGTGAACGGTGCCGCTCAAGCCGTTTACACCAAGTTCCCCTACACCACTCAGATGCAGGGTTCGAACTACTCCACCACCAGTGAAGGCAAAGCCAAGTGTGCCCGTGATATCGGTTACTACTTGCGCATGATCACCTACTGCCTGGTGGCTGGTGGCACAGGCCCCATGGACGATTACCTGATCGCTGGTCTCGATGAGATCAACCGCACCTTTGAGCTTTCTCCATCCTGGTATGTGGAAGCCCTTAAGTACATCAAGGCCAACCACGGTCTGTCTGGCAATGCCGGCACTGAAGCCAACAGCTACATCGACTACGCCATTAACGCTCTGATCTGATCTAGATCAATCCAAGAGTTTTTGGTCAAAAGGGGCCCCCATCCAGGGGCTCTTTTTTATTGTCAAGCAACTCCTACAAGCGGAACATGACGCCATCCGTACGCCGTTTTGTTCAGCAGATTTGTGGTGAATACAGCAACCAAGAGCAGGCATTCGAAAATCCGCCTTTTTTTGCTCACATCTTTCTGCGCTACACACCTCTCCTCCACTTACAACCTGGATCGATTTTGCTGGAGCAGACCTATGCCGTTGATCCCAGCCATCCCTACCGCTTAAGGGTCATCAGAGCAGAAGAACGATCCCCAGGAGTGATCAAGCTCTGGAACCACACCTTCCTGGACCCGGATCGCTTTGCAGAAGCGACGTTTGATCCAGATTGTCGAGGACAAATTCAAGACAAGGATCTGATCTCCATGGATCAATGCCATTACCAAGTCACAGAGGTTGATGGCGGCTACCGCGGTGAAATGGAACCGGGATGCCAATGCATCGTGCGACGAGATGGGAAAGACACGGTTTTAGTCAGCACCTTTCATCTCAAAGGTGATGCTTTAGAAACACTCGACCGAGGGCATGACCCGGTCACCCATGAACGCTGCTGGGGATCCATCGCGGGCGAGTTTCGGTTTTTACGCACCAAAACATGGGGCGAGGAAATCCCTGCGCAATGGACATAATCAACACTCCAGCTGCAGACGCTGCCGACCACCCTCCCCTCAGTGAAGAACAAGTCATCAGCAATTTGCAGCAAGAATCAGATCTGTCCGACCAGTACTACGCCGCATGGTGGCTCGGAAGGATGCGCAGTCGACATCCCCAGACGGTGCCCCTGCTCCTGAAAACCCTGCAAACGTTTCAGGAGCATCCAGACGATCAAGATCGTCGCGGAGTTGCACTCAATGCCATTCGCTCTCTTGGTTGGCTCCAAGAGACCTCGACGTCCGACATCCTTTCAGGCCTCCTTCAATCCAATGACTACGGCATCCGAGAAGCAGCCGCACGCAGCTTGGGTTCGATGAAAGCCCCCAACGCCGTAGAAGCGCTTTGCTCCCTTCTCGCCAGCGGGCCAACCATCGCTGGCCAAGAACGTCCGAACTCAGCTCTGTTGCAAGAGCCCTGTGAAGCCATTCTTGAAGCGCTTGGATCGATTGGCAGCAACGGAGCCGACGTGCTGAATGTGATTCGTCCCTTTTGCAACCACGCTCGAGCTTTGATTCGTAGTGCAGCGTGTCGAGCGATGCTGCAGCTCACCCAAGACGGGCAATGGGCCCAACAGTTGGAACAACTGCTCAACGATCCAACACCGCTCGTTCGCCGTGGAGCGCTGCTCGATCTCGGGGCCACAGGATGGCTCCCCTCCCTTCCAGCCATTCAAGCCACCGCCGCTGAGAACAGCCTCAAATTGGTTGCCTTACGTGGATTGGCGGAACAATCTGGCGATTCCAAGGTTTTGGACGCCATGGATTCACTGTTGTGACGCACTCCGACCTTCTAAGCAGCGCGATTCGAGAGCTCGATCGTGCCCGCACAACTCCAGATCTGATCCAAGCCACCCGATCGCTATCGACCCTGAAGGATCTCAAGGCAGCGCCAAAACTGATCGAAGTGCTCAGCTTCAACAACCCAGCGGTGGGAGCGGTGGCGATGGGAGGACTGATTGCCCTTGGCCCTGATGTGGTGCCGATCCTGCTTCGCAATCTCAATGCCCATGATTACGGCGCTAGGGCATGGGCGATTCGCGCCTTGGCCGAACTGAAGGATCCTCGCGGCACCGATGTGCTGATTCAGGCGCTCCAACAGGACATCGCCCCGAGCGTGCGTCGCGCCGCGGCCAAAGGTTTGGCCGCCATCAGTGGAGCTTCGATCCATTCGCCAGACAGAACAGAGCGTTGTCTTCAGGCCCTGATTGACGCAGGGGAGGATGGAGAGTGGGTCGTGCGCTACGCCGTGGCCTACGGGTTGGAGTTTTGCCTCCTCCATTGCAGGCTTCTTGGGAGCATTCGTGATCAAGCCAGGAGCACGCTGAACACCCTTTCGGGGGAGTCTGAAGAGGTGGGCGTGGTGCGTCTCAGGGCAAAGTTGGCACTGCAACGCCTGAAGGCCTCATGACAACAAAGTTGCTATTTGTCTGTCTCGGCAATATCTGCCGTTCACCCGCCGCTGAAGGTGTGTTTCTTCACCTCATCGAGCAGAGAGAGCTCACGGACCAGTTTCTTGTTGATTCCGCTGGCACCGGTGGGTGGCATGTAGGCAATCCAGCCGATCAGCGCATGCAAGCAGCCGCCATGCGGCGAGGGATTCATCTGCCTAGTCGTGCCCGCCAACTCGAACGCGGCGACTTAGAGAGTTTTGATCACGTTCTCACCATGGATCGGGACAACCTGCGCAATGTGACCAGCATGGCCAAAGAATTCGGCCCCAGAAGTACAGCCCAGATTCGCCTCATGCTCAGCCATGCGCGTCGGGCAGACACGCTCGAGGTTCCAGATCCCTATTACGGAGGTGAGCAGGGCTTCGAACATGTGCTCGATCTACTCGAAGATGCCTGCGAAGGCCTTCTAGACGACCTCTTGGCTCCAACCACTCAGCGCTAACCGTTAGGCGGGGGTTGGCCAAACCTCTTCCGCCACCCGACGACGGAACAGATCTTCCAAGGCATCAATCACCTGGTCGATGCTCATGCCATCGCTGATCAACTCGATGGCATCGTCGGCCTGAAGCAGGGGCGCCACCTCACGGGTGCTGTCAAGGCGATCGCGTTCAACAATCTGTGCTTCTAGGTCGGGCAGAGCTGGCACCTCATGTCCTCTCGCCTCCAAATCGAGGGCACGGCGTCGAGCGCGCTCTTTCGGTGTTGCAGTGAGAAACACCTTGAGCTCTGCATCCGGAAACACTGCAGTGCCAATGTCACGACCTTCAGCGACCAGGCCGCCCGCTGCGCCCATGCGCTTCTGCTGAGCAGTCAGCGCAGCACGGACACAAGCGTGGGCCGCGACCGCTGATACCGACGCCGTCACCCGCGGATCGCGAATGGCATCGGTGACCTCGTGGCCATTGACACGCACCGCCTGCACACCATGCTGCAAGGGCGCAAGTTCGACCTCGAGATCCCGCAACACAAGATCCACAGCCGCAGAATCCGCAGGATCAATTCCCTGCTCGAGCACCAACCACGTCACGGCGCGATACATCGCTCCCGTATCGAGGTAGACCAGTCCGAGGCGCTCAGCAAAGGCCCTGGTCACCGTGCTTTTACCAGCACCAGCAGGACCATCAATGGCAACGAGGGGAGAACGCGTCATTAAAAAGACATTATCAATCAGGCGAGTGCTGCCACATCGAACAGCAGCTGCAAGCAAATTAATGGATGCCGCATGGGGCTGGGAAGGCTGTAAAAGCCAGGGATCAACAACGTCGACGTACTCCACCCCGAGTCCTCCCTCCTCAAGATGACGGCGAACTTGACCAGTGTCCTGCGACATGCCGCCACTCAAGAACGCAGATTTCGCATCGCGTAGAACCTGGGCAAACAACACCCCTTGCTGGCGCTCTTGAGCGTTGAGGTAGCGGTTGCGCGAACTGCTAGCCAGACCATCACCATCTCTCACGGTGGGCACACTGCGCACCCGGACGTCCAAGCCCAAGTCCACCACCATGCGGCGAAGAATGGTGAGTTGCTGCCAATCCTTTTCCCCCAAAAACAACTGATGCGGCCTGGCCAATGCCAACAGACGGCACACCACTGTGACGACACCATCGAAGTGACCAGGCCTTGTTGATCCGCACAATCGTGACTGCAACGATTTCGGCGCCTGAACCCTCCAGGATTCAGCCATCCCACCGGGGTAAATCTGCTGCTCGTCTGGACACCAGATTGCAGAAGCACCAGACAGCTCCGCCAGTTCGCAGTCCGCTTCAAAGGTTCGTGGGTAGCGAGCGAAATCCTCATTCGCACCAAACTGCAAAGGATTGACGAACACGCTCACCAAGGTCTCTGCCACACCTGCCTTTGAGCGGGAGGCCGCCGCAATCAGGCTTGCGTGGCCGTGATGAAGCCCCCCCATCGTTGGGACAAAATGCACGTTGGCGTCACAGGATTGACGCCAACGTTGAAGTTCATGCAGGGATTGACAAACCTGAATGCTCAGCGGAGCACCTCGAGGCGCACTTGAGCAATGCCGCTTGACACCAACCCAAGGTGCTGAGCGGCGCCATGGGCGATATCGATGACGCGATGGCCACTGAATGGGCCCCTGTCATTGATTCGAACGATCGTTTCTTTGCCGTTTCTGAGATTCGTCACCTTCACTTTCGTTCCAAAAGGCAACGTGCGATGCGCTGCGGTCATGGTTCCTGGCCTGAACACCTCTCCATTGGCGGTGCGATTGCCAAAAAAGCCAGGTCCGTACCAACTGGCTTCTCCCGTTGAGGTGGAAACAACCAACGTTTTGGCAGGTTTCGGCGGAGCGACGACAGGGGGAGGTGCCACCGCCGGGGTTGTTGGAGCAGAGGCCTGAACGGACTCCGAGCTCAAGGGTTCGAAAGGGTCGTAGAGATCAAGGGTGGGTACATCGCGCGCCAACACTGGAAACAGGGCAAAGCCTGTAGCGAAGAGCCCAGTGGCGAGCGTTGCTAAGGGGAAAGATCGGTGCATGCAAGTCGATGGTTCGGACTTCTTAGAGCGACCCTTGCCCGAAAACAAAGCGGAAAAGGTCGTCTGGTCCGAACGATCTCTCGTTTCAAACTTTGAGCAAGCTAAAAACCTTTTTCAATCTTGCTCAGGAACGCTGAGACATCTCGCTTGGACGAAATCGTTGACGCAACCCTGAGATCTCACACCCGCACAGGGCTGCACAACACAACAGAACGAATAACGCATTAGGGAGCCTGATCTCAGAGAAAAGCCACACTCATCAATGGCTCGGACGATCTCAGATCAGGCACAGCACGAGCCATGAAAGAGGAGGATCATTGCAGTGAAGCATTTTTGAATGGACTACAAAACCGCTGGGGTCGATGTGGAGGCGGGGCGCGCCTTCGTCAACAGAATCCGCAAGAGCGTGGAAGCCACGCACCGGCCAGAGGTCGTAGGCGGACTCGGTGGTTTTGGCGGCCTGATGCGCCTTCCCGCAGGACTCAAGAAACCCCTGTTGGTGTCAGGGACTGACGGCGTTGGCACCAAGCTTGAACTCGCTCAAGACCATGGCCGGCATCACGACGTGGGGATCGACCTTGTCGCCATGTGCGTCAACGACGTGATCACCAGTGGGGCAGAACCCCTCTTTTTCCTCGACTACATGGCCACTGGAGCTTTGAGCCCTGAAGCGATGGCCACGGTGGTGGAGGGCATTGCCGAGGGATGTCGCATGAGTGGCTGCGCTTTGTTGGGTGGTGAAACCGCTGAAATGCCAGGGTTCTATCCACCAGGGCGTTACGACCTAGCAGGCTTCTGCGTCGCTGTTGTTGAAGAAGAGCAGCTGATCGACGGGCGGCAGATCCGCGCGGGCGATCGCATTCTGGGCATTGCCAGCAGCGGCATTCACAGCAATGGCTTCAGCCTGGTGCGCAGGGTGCTCACCCAAGCTGGCGCCAATGCTGAAACCAGATTCGGTCCCGACGATCAACCTCTGATCGAGACCTTGCTCACCCCCACACAGCTCTATGGACGTCTTGTGAAAACCCTGCTCGAAGCAGGAACACCCCTTCACGGAATGGCTCACATCACAGGAGGCGGGCTTCCAGAAAACCTGCCTCGTTGCCTACCGAACGGTTTACAAGCAAGCGTGGACCCTTCGAGCTGGGTACGCCCGGCTGTCTATGACTGGCTGCAATCCCATGGCGACATCCCCGAACGAGACCTCTGGCATACCTTTAATCTCGGCATTGGTTACTGCTTAATCGTCCCCGAGGAAGGGGTTGCGGTCGCTGAGAAAGCATGCGAATCGCAGGGGCTTCAGGCCTGGGCCATCGGACGGATCGAACGTTCAACAGGCGGGGATGGAAACGGACCCGTGTTGGGACTTCCAACATGAATTCAGCCCCCTATTCGATAGAAGACGTCAGCTCATAAAACTGGCTGCGCTCTCAAACCCATTTGGGGTATGAATCGTTAGTGTTGTTATGGCACTTCGGCATTTGCCGCAGCAGAGCGTTAAATCTTTAACTAGAAATGGCTTTCGATAGAATTCAGAGAACGACCCGTAGACGATCTTCTGCTGGTCCTACGCCTCCACGGAGGCCCCTAGGCGGGAATTATGACCGTGAATCAAACCATCGACAAGGGGCCAGGCCTACTTTTCTAGCCCTCAAAGATCATGGAAAGGTCTTTGTGGCCGATATGCCCTTCCTGTCGGACGGACAACTCGCGAACATCACCAAAGAAGCTGCTGAAGTTCTCGAGAGCCTCGAGCGCAGGATTGTTGAACTTGAAGAGATTGCGGATCAGCCAATTGCCGACCGCGACACCCTGATTAAGGCCTGCACCAAGCGAGACGTGACCCATCGTTTCCTTCGTGCCATTGAAGAGGAGCAACAGCAGCGCCGTGAAAACCCAGCTGTCCTAAGCGCTGCAGGGGAGTCCCTACCGAGAACATTTCTTGAAATCGCCCGGCATCGTCTGCCAGGAGCCACATTCGATTCTCTTCTTCAAGAAGCTTTGAATGCCTGTGAACAATCCAAGGCGCAGGAAGAGACGTCCAATCCATCTCCGGTCAAGGTCATACCATTCCAGGGCAAAGCTTCATCTTTGCCAGTGGTTGTAAGTCCTGATCCTGATCCTGCTGATCAGGCACTCTGAAATGGATTAGCTGGCATGCGTACCACTGTTTTTTTACTGGCTTGATCCAAAGCCTGCCTCTCGGCTTCACTCAGCGTCCATTGCAAAGCTTGAGTGACGTCAATCGCTTGGCCTGGGCGACGCAATCCTGGAATCGGGCAAGCACCATGGGCCCGGCACCAATTCAAAGCCACTTGGGCCATCGAAGAGCTTCGGCTTGCAGCGATCTCAACCATGACGGCACGCAAGTCCTCACTGGCTGGGAGCAGACGCTGAAACAACCTTGAACGCAACATCGTTGCGGTGGTGCCTTGCACTCCTGGAGGAATCGCCAAAATTCCGAGGGCTAGGGGGCTATAGGCCAACAACTCAACACCAAGCTCCCGGCACACATCCGCCAACTCGCCATGGAGAACCGGTTCAGGAGCAAGCAGAGACAGCTGAACTTGCACGCTTTTTAGGGAGATGCCTCTGTTCAAGAGATGTTCATGGAGGAAGCGAAGACGCTTGGGCCCCACGTTGGACAAGCCCAGTTCTGGCACCAAGCCTTGCTCGACGAGGTCCCCAAGCCCATCGAGCAAAGGCAACTCTTGCCAAGGGGCATAGCGAGCCGTGCTCCAGTGCAATTGGATTCGATCCAAACGTCCTCCCAAACGCTCTTTACTGGCATCAAACGCACGCTTAAACCCGCTGCGTCCCAGCCTCCAAGGGAATGGAGCCAACTTGGTTGCCACCTTGAGCTTTTGGGACTGAACAGGATCCATGGCACGCAGAAACTGACCCAGCAACCGTTCGCTACGCCCATTGAGGCGTCCTGTGCCATAGGAATCGGCGGTGTCCACAAGCGACAATCCGCCTTGAACAGCTGCGCTCAGAGTGGCCGCAAGATCGGGATCATCACGCTCCGGCTGGTAACCCCACAGCAATTGATTGCCCCAGGCCCAAGTCCCAAATCCGATTCCCGTCACGCCGGCCTTTCACTGTTCACGCCATGATCGTCGTAAAGCAGCGCTCGCCATGGCATCGATCGCAGAACCCATCATGCAAACGAGCAAACCATCCGGCTCCGAAGCCGATCGCGCAGGAGATGGGGTCACAACAGGCCAAAGTGAAAAGGTCCTTTGTCCCCACTGCCGTCGCACCCCCACCAATGGCATCCGATGCATGGGGATTTGCGTCGCTGATAACGACTACTGAACAAAGGATTACTGAACAGATGATGGATCGCTCTCTTGCTTTGCGCCTCAGCACCTTGCTGCTGCTGAGCAGCGCGATGAGCTTTCCCTTAAAAGGGGCTGCCGATCCGAATCTCAAAATTGGCCGCTATGAAACGAACACGAAGGAGTGTTCCTTCACCGGCAGCAAACAAGAAAGCTCTGCTTGCATCACCTTGCAGCTCAAAGGACGCAGTGCCTCCGTCGTAGCGGTCCGCTTGATTGGTCACGGCAGCACCAAAAATTCCCGTAGGCAGCTCACGTTCGTCACCCTGACAACACAGGAAGAATCACCTTTGAAATGCAGCGCTGGAACCTGTCGCTTAGAAGCCCAGTCGTGGCAAAGCGCAGTCTCAAGCGTGGCAGAAGCATCATTCAACTCCAATGGAATTGCAACGGGCTTACCCAAGGCTTGGGCCGCTAACAACGGAGAATGCAGCTTGAAAAACAGAGTTTTACGCTGCAGCGCTGTGCACATCAATGGTGAGATATACAAAGCAGAGGCTCATTTCTAGATTTCAAAATTTTTCATTTGACTGTATTAAACAAAGAGAACACATGCCAACCAAGAGATCAGTTCTTCTAGTGGTTGGACTGGAATCTCAACCACTCTTGGAATCTAAATCCGTTTTTTCTAGACTCAGAGAATCTGTGAATCCAGAAGAAATAATACCAATAGGGATTGCGATCACAGCAATCCCAAACAATGCCGTCATCGCAGCAACAATCTTTCCAGCTGCCGTTTCTGGAGATACATCTCCATAGCCAACCGTCGTTACGGTAATCACTGACCACCATAAGCACCGAGGGATGGAGCCAAATTGCTCGGCTTGCACGCTTCCTTCAACCACATACATCAATGCACTACTGATACAAATCACGACAGCCGAATAGATGGCAGAAATTTGCAGTTCTTCCTTTTTCGACGTAATAGCGTGATTAAAGTGCTTTACACTTTTCTGAAAGCGCTTAGAACGCCCTATCTTGCCAATTCGCACAAGACGAATCAGTCGAAGCAGATAGAGCTCAGGACTAATAAATCCAAGGATCGTTGGCGCAATCGCAACAAGATCAAGAATCGCCATTGGAGTGATCGCGAAATCCAAGGCGCCTCTCACTCCTTTTCGCGCCCCATCTCGGAGCGGCGCAATCCATAAACGGGAAAGGTATTCCACAAGAAACAAGATTGCGACGACCAGGTCTAATTTTGCCAAAAGCTCAAGATGAGGGCCACGAACCACAGGCTCCGTCGCAAGAATTGCCAGCAGAATGGAGAAGACAATTAAAAGCCCAATAGCCTTAACAACAAACGTGCTTTTTCGACCAGTTTGCTCTTCTTCAAGCAAAACACAAACCCTATTTCTAATATTTTTCACCTGATCTTCCTCGCAAATAACTTGTATTTTGCTGCTGAACCCCCTCCATCGCCACCCAGGCACAAAGGCAGTTCAGGCGCGAGTGAACGGGAGCTGCCACGGAGAACCGAACCTCAACTGCCGGCATTCCGTAAGCACAAATACTCAGCAATTCGGATAGAACGGTGCGGTCGCATGAGAACGACTCAGGCCTCAGGAGATCGAACGCTCCTGGGGCTTTTTTTCGCTTAACCCTCAACTCTCCAACGCGTCATTCACAAGAGCCAACGCCTCAAGGCTCAACCTTCATCCCCAACAACCAAGCACCCCTTTAAGAGCCACGAACCCAAATGCACGATCAAGCGTTGCCCTAACGAAGATCTGGGAAGATGCCTAAGGGGGACAAGCGCAAGCCCCATGAGAGCCCTTAAACGCAGAGCCCACAACCCATCTCAAATGAGACAGATTCTGAGCAAGACATTCGAGGATTTTGCGTAGCGTGGAGATACGCCAAATCATGAAAAGATCTCGTTCGGGTCTTTTGAGATCAAAGGCGGCACCCAGATTCGAACTGGGGATCGCTTGCTTAAAAGCACGTTTCAGTCGCTTATTCGTTGCTCTGGCGATACAGATAGAGCACCAGCAGGAAGAGTCCGCTACACCTCCGCTACACCTCCGCTACACCGCTACCCTTGAGACCTCAGTAAAAACGCGGCACCCTTTGCGTCCTGGGGTAGCGGACATTGCCCAAGAAGAAACCACCACAGACGCTGCCCGAAGACTGGGTGCGCGGGGAGCGCAAGTCGCTTCGAGTAGTGGAGGACCTCGGGTTCCCAAGCAGAGGCGTCCCTGACGGTCTGGTGGTTCAGAAGATCACCAAGTCCAAGAACCTGGAGGCGACATATCTCCCACTGGCAGAAGACGACCCCAGAGACGCAGGAGGAGGCGCTAGAGGCGGCAAGAAGCGCCGTGTGAGGCGTAGAGCGTCAACAGGCACCCAAGACCCGTGGGAGGCAGCACAGAAAGCAATTCTTTGGGCAAAGGCAGATCTGCAGCGATTACGCACTCGCCGCGAAGAAACCGAAGAGCAGAAGCACCACTCACTTCACGCGTATTGGGAGAGGTGGTTGGTGAAAGAAACCAAACGCAGAGCAGGGACCAGAAGCGCCTCCCGCATCAGAGACGACATCCTCAAGTGGGAAGGCGAGGGATATGGGATCAAGCACCAACCCTGGTCCAACAAACCCGTGGATCGGATCAACACCCTCGACCTTGAGGACTACTGGTCAGTGCTGGATCAGAGACGGACCCCCACCAACGACATGAGTGGGACCAAGAAGCAGCAGAAGACCCTGATACGAAAACTGCTGACCGAGGCAAGACAACAGGACTTCCCGCACTTGGTAATCCCCGACTTCCCAGAGATCAGCAGTCAGAAGAAACAAGTTCGGCACCTCACCAGGAAGGAATGGGACCTGCTCCTGAAGAAGGTGGTGGAACTCTCTGAAGGAGCAGCACGAAAGGACCTTTCGGTCTCGGACTACCAGGACCTTCAGTTCTCCAAAGCGAACAACCAGAACCAGAGGAACTGGGTTGATCTCTACGACTGCCTGAACCTCATGTGGTTCTTCTATCTGCGGGCAGAAGACCTCCCACGGATCAGAGCGGAATGGTTCCAGGACAGAGGAGAGGAGATCGTCTGCGTCCTTGAGATCACCAAGGGGGACAGAAACAAGCAGGAGACCAGGCACTACAGGTCTGACGCCTTGAAGAACTGGAGGCGGATGAACCAGAGAAGACCCAAAGGATTCCTGGTCTTCCCTCACACGAAGAGATCAGCAGGCGAGACCAACTCCACCCTCAAGCGGACATGGAACCTGCTGCTTCAGAAGGCACTGGATGCATGTGAGATCCCTTCAGAGGGGATGACGATGACGAACATTCGCCACACCGCCTTCCGCTTGACCCTGGAGGAAGCACCTGAACTGGGACAAGCACCAGCGATCCATTCCTTCGCCGAGAACGGCATGACCTCGGCAAAGATGCTCCAGGAGACCTACCTGCGGTTTATCGAGCAGGAATCAACTGCCAAGAAGGTCAGGGCAAAGATCAAACCAGGTCCCTGGTCGATGGTTCGGGGACGAATAGAAGACCCCGACTAACCCTCTACGACTCAAATTTTTGGCGGCGGATTTTTTTGAGAAAATGGATTCGGGATAACTCTTGGACTGGGAACTGTTTCCCTATAGATTAAAAACCTAGGATTCCTTTAAGTACTGCATATAAAAAACACCACCCCTAAAAAGAGATGGTGCAGCAGTACGGGTTTAGAGAGATGAAAGGTTGGTAGAAAAACCTTTTACATGGAAGTCATCAGCAAGCATCATCTATACAACTATTTATTCCCATATTGATTACACCAGAAAATCTGTTCCTCCATCTCTTCTCCTGTTTTCTCCAAGAAGGGTTCCACCCTGCAAAACACCTTGTAGTCAATTGCTTCCCTTATCGCTTCCATTGCTTCGTCAGAAGTTCCATGCACTAATGCTTCCATCACTCTGGATGCATTCTCCTTGGATACTTTTTTGTATCGCTTGCGCTCTGCCTTGTATATCTCATCATCTAAAATCTCTTTTTCTGCTGGCGTTGCGTCAACTCTTTCTTTGTACTCGTAGAGAGTTGACAACAGATCATCCAACTTTCCTTTGAGTTTGTTGAGTGCCTCTGGACTGGCACCACGTTCCTGGAAGTAGGTAGTGGGAGTCCTTACGTCGAATGACTCCAGGTTCTTCCATGACCTGGGATTTGACATAAGCGAGTCCAATTTCTTCTGCCTCTTCTCCTTTGCCGATTTTGCGTCCTGCTTTCTGATTCTGTTCGCCTGCTTGTTCTTGCCGATATCCCCCTTAAACCCCTTGCCCTCTTGCATCAGTCCCTCCTGAGTTGCTGCCTATGCAGTGGAGACACCACATCAGTACCTGTGACGGTCCGTGAGGGCGCTGCAGTTCCTCTGAAAGGGAATGCCTGGTAGTTGGTTCCAGCACCATCTCCATTCAGTTCTCGGAACTGCTTGAACACCTGCTCCTGCGAGACCACATCCATCCCTGGCGGTGGGTCTCCATAAACAGGGAACTGACTGACCACCTTCCTGAATCCGCCTGAGTAAGGATTGGGTTGGATGGTGATCGTGAAGTAGTAGTCAGGGTTATCGGTTGCCCTGACGGCATAGACCTCACCCACACGCAGTCGAATATCCAATGGTCTGTTGTCTTGCCTCGCCGCCTTACCCCCCGATGACTGACTCACAAAGTCCAGGGTCCTGAGGTATTGGTCCATTGGATTTTTCATTACTTCCTAAATGCAGTTTTGTAGTTTTCTTCAATCCATTCCTTTAGGATTTCCTCTTGCTTCATATTCCATTTTCTTGAGATTGAAGCAAGCATCTCCTTATAAGGTTTTGGCACTCTGTGTGACAAAGTGACTAATGTTTCTGTGCTCATTTTTACCTCAGATAAAATGTAGTGTTGATTGCTGACGCCTGTTGTGCATTTCACGAATAGCAATTTTGTGCAGATCGCTTCTGCTGCAACCAATCTCTTTCATCATTTGATATTCAACTGGGACTAAAACTGGTGCCTCAGCATCCTTATAGGTGCATTTAAACTGCTTAGAGTTTGGTTTCATCATTGGTTCTATTTAGGTTAAATCCTGGTGACATTGATTCAGTGGTCTTTAAAAGCGTCTTGTGAGACTTTAGATTTATCGTTAGAAAACAGTCTTAGATACAAAACGCACCTATATTTTTAGGAACATTTTTAATGGAATCTGCTACGCAGATTGCGAACTTCGTTCGCCATCTCGTCAATTATTTATTCGTTTTCTCTACTTCAAGACATAGTTGTCCTTATCAACCTCTACAAAGGTAGTTATGCATTTAGTGATTTTCAGGTGCTTATTTGGTTAGCATTCCGTAACAATAGACCTTAAAGTACACCCACTCTTGAACCTCGACAAAGGTATTTTAATGGGATATAGATACACTGTCAAGTTGACAAGTCAACGCCTTCTTGATGCAATAGTCAGAGAAAAGAGAAGAAATGATTTCATGCAATGCCCAGTATTTGCAGGCAGTTGTCCAGTATTTGAGCGTACTTGAGGAGCAACATTTAGAGACTGAAGAACTCAACGGGAAAGAGACCTATCGCTTTAGGTGTCCCTTCTGTTCTCATTACTCAGTTAGTGAAAAAAGCAAGAAGAGCAAACATGGTCGATTGGTTCGCACTTCTGGGAACTCTTGGATCTACACCTGCTCTAAGGGTTTCAGCAACGAATGTCGGGGTGGTGCCAGATCGTTCCACAATTTTCTGGCAATGCTCCACCCAGGACTTTTTAGGGAGTACCAGCAGAGTTTGAGTCAGGGATAGAGCAGGTCCACCAGGTTCCCGTCCTCATCAATGATTCGGTGCTGCTTCCCCGTCTGCTCTGCTCGCTTCTAGAAGCAGAGGGGAGGTGGTGAACCGTTGTGTATGGGTTCCACCCACCAAACTGATTCCGGACCTGTATTCGGTACTTAGGTGATGCCATGGCAGGTACGGAGGTGAGGAGCAGGGAGAGGAGCAGGGAGAGGAGCAGTGCTCTCATTGCTCCTCCATGACTTTCTCCACCACGGCATCCTTCACCCTGTCTTGAAAGGTCTTGCCGTCTTGCTCAGGAGCAATTGCATTCGCAGTTGATCTCAGCAGGTCTGCGGTGATCTGTCTTGCTTCTGGGTTGGTGAAGAGCAGGAACCCCAGTCCGACTCCGACAAGGATCTTCAGCACGCTTCCTTCCCCAACCGTTTCAGCATCCGCCCAACCAGGCGTTCATTGAAGGATGCCCCTCTTGATGTCCTGATGCCACTGGCGTTGAGGACTTCGCAGATGCTTCGGATGCTCTTGCCTGATTCCCTCAAAGGAACGATGACTCCAGCAACCTTCTGGGCATCTTGGAGTGCCTTCTGCTTCCTCGCAGCAGCAAGGTCATCAATGTGATGGACGGGTGCTCCTAAACGCACTCCACGTCTCTTCGCTTCCTCCAATGCTGCCTTTGTTCTCTGGGAGATGAACTGTCGTTCTTGCTCCGCCAGTGCTGCATAGATGTGGAGTTGAAAGGCGTCTGCGTAAGGCATCTGGGCGACCTTGAAGTTCAGACCCTTCTCTTCCATCAGAGAAGCGATGAAGGAGACCTTTCGGGATAGGCGATCCAACTTGGCAACGACAAGCGTTGCCTGGTGCTGCTTTGCGAGAGCAATGGCGGCACGGAGTTGGGGGCGTTCGTTATCCGTGCCCGTCTGGACCTCTACGAACTCCGCCAGCACCTCAAAGGGCGTCTCTGAATAATTCTCCAGGAAGAGTTGGATGTCTCGTTCTTGGGCATCAAGACCCAAACCACTCTTCTGGTTTTCGCCTCCGCTGACCCGTTTGTAGGTGATGTATTTCCGCATCGGACTTTTTGAAACGTGCGTTTGATGTGTCTGAAAAGCACCGGATCACCTTCTGTTTGCCCGGTCAGCACATAGGGGACAGTCCGGAACTGGTCCGGTTTTTCACCATTTCTCCCCTTCCCAATCCCACCTGACCTCGACTAGTACTGCAGTATCACTAATGGAGGGTTCATGGCAGAGGGTTGGTTGATCGACGCCAACAACCATTGGGTATGGCGGTTCCACAGGGACAACTCCGCTTGGGTTCGGGATCCGAAGGTCTTCATTGATCGCGGGCGGTCAATGCCTGACGGTCCTCCATTACTCAAGGAGCGCCGATACCTGAGGAAAGACACCGCAGAACAATTGTGGAAGTCGCTTCAGACCCAGGGGTGGAAGAAGACGAGACCGTTATGGGGTGCGACTGCCGAACCATGAACGGTCGTCACCACCTCTTCTGACGGTTCTCCTACTCCTCACAGGAGAGCAACAGGAGGAAGGTGATGGGGCGTCAAACGAGGGGACGGAACCTCTGAGGGAATGCACCTCTCAGAGGTCTTTTTTTGCCTAGCGGGGCGCTTACGTACTTATTCTTCACCCAACGCCAAACCAACGCTAAGGGTGGCACTAACTAAGCGAACTTGGAACAGGATCGCCAACAGGGATCCAGCAGAGATCGACGAGAGATACACCCCCTCTTGGTTGATCGACCTGGTGAGCGAAGTACTTGGAGAAATTGACGTAGATCCTGACTTCATTAAAAAAGGAGATGACGATAACGACCTATACGACATACAATATGCTCTCCTAAAAGAAAGCGACGTCTTTACGCCTATCAAATGGCAGGATGAAGCAAAGGGGATGAGCAAAGTTGTCGGATTTTCTGTTGATGGATATCCGCAATACCTGCTCGCAGACGCGCAATACAGTTATTCAGGTAGTGATGACGACTCCAAGTCAGTCGAAGAAAAGAGTCCTGAATGCTTTGCTTTATTTGAATATGCAATGGACAAGCATATGAAGACGGGCGTAAAGGTTGAATTCCTCCTCTACGTCGGTTTGGGACATGCTTTCATTGCTAACACAATAACGAAATAACAATGCCTTGCATTACTTACAAACGCTTCAAGCGGATCCGTCGTGGTGACTTTTCTGCCAATATGACCAACGCATAAAAGAGAGAGATTTGTCATTATCTCTCGTACAACGGCGACATCACTAACAACTGCTTAAATATCTCTAAGCAATATTCCTGGCGAGGGAGCATATGCTCTATCTTTATCCTTGAATGCAAGTGAAATAGTATTGCCTAGTTCTCTAAAATTCAGATATTGGGTCTCATACTTGAAGAGATAATAATATTTCTTGACGGTTTTCAGTGTATTCAAGAAGTGACAGAATCCATTATTCTCGCACCATTGAATGACTATATCTATATCCTCAGACTGCAGATTGCTATCAAAATCGATGGGTTCAACTAAGGATAATATTATTTGAGAAAGTCTACCATTAAAGGCATTTCCTGAGAGAATCATAATGACTACAATGGGATTTAACATCTCAGGGAAGATCTCCAAAGACGCTTTAATCGGTAAAGCGAACAACTCATAAAGATTGTTGATAGAAAAAGCAGGCAAAGAGTTGACTAATTTTTTATATTCCTCGTCTTCATTGAACATATGGAGAGATTCGATTAAAACTTTGATCCTGAAAGTTTGCCCGAAACTGACTTTATTCGGAGAAGCGTAAATGTATTTGACTTCACATGAAGAATCTAAATCATATGAATACTTAAATGCCTCAAAGTCTTTTTCGAAGATTTTCTGGATGCGGGAGCATTGGTCACTATCAAGTGACTTTTTGTAGGTATCTACTGCGCCAGTTCGGTGATCATTCTTAGTTTTGATATCCTTGTAACCAAAAGATGAAATATAATCTAATACTCCTTTCAGATGTTCAAGTTTTCCAATGAAATCGTAGTTTATGTCGTCAATACATAGATTGTACGACTGCGGTCGCTGATGAGGGTCGAACCTTCTAAAGTTATCTTCCTTGCTATGATACTCCAGGAAAGTTAAATAATTATCGATCGTACAATCCGAGGGGGACCAATTTATAAAATAATCCTGAGAACGATGCCGGCAATTGTATAGAAATGAACTCATGAATCTTGAATATGGATTCCTTACAACAGAAAATATTGGAACTGCATGAAGATTGAAATATTTTTCATGAGGGATTCTCTTCGCGCCTATGGTTTTTCCTATAGTTGAGCATGCTGACTTGTTATTTTCGGAATAAAAAAGCAATCCATTGCTCGAAATATGAATATTTGCGTATGGATAGTACATTCTGCGAGAATTTTAAGTAGTATTTTACTATAAGTAAGCAAAGTTGTCAATGTGCTTGAATTTATCTTGCTGTTAATCCTCCGATGCCTAACTTTGTGGCAAGTAGAATTAATATCGATTTTCAGTCTTTTGCGGAATATTGACAATTCTAATTGCAAATACCGCTAAGAGTCGGGGGTGGTATGTAGCGAAGACTCCTCATATCAATTTGGATCTTCTGGCACGCCATCGTTCTGAAACGTTGTGACCTGGTTCAACGACGAGGAGGCGTATCGATACTCCTCACAGGAGAGCAACAGGAGGAAGGTGATGGGGCGTCAAACGAGGGGACGGAACCTCTGAGGGAATGCACCTCTCAGAGGTCTTTTTTTGCCTAGCGGGGCGCTTACGTACTTATTCTTCACCCAACGCCAAACCAACGCTAAGGGTGGCACTAACTAAGCGAACTTGGAACAGGATCGCCAACAGGGATCCAGCAGAGATCGACGAGAGATACACCCCCTCTTGGTTGATCGACCTGGTGAGCGAAGTACTTGGAGAAATTGACGTAGATCCTGCGGCAGACCCCAAGAAGCGGGTGCCAGCAAAAAACCACTTCACCCTGGAAGACGACGGTCTCTCTCAACCATGGAGTGGCAGCGTCTACCTCAACCCCCCATACAGCGGCAGAAGCATCGCTCCATGGGTGAAGCACTTCTGCGTCTATTTCCATAGCGGTGCAATCACGGAAGGTCTGCTGCTGTTGCCGTTGACCTCAATCGGCAATGTCTCATCACGCCTTCTGATGCAGAACACCGCCTCTGCCTTCTGCGTCCTTGAAAGGTCGGTGATTTTCCTCGACGACACCTACGCCGACATGCGATCTGCATGTCCCTTCCCACTGGCACTCGTCTACGCAGGACCTCACACCAACAAATTTTTGGAGACGACCTCCAGTGCTGGGTTGGGTTGCTTGATCAGATCACCTCTCACAGGGAAGAGACAGGTTCATTGCCAGCAGTGCGGAAAGTCTTTCCTCGCTCGTCGGTCCACTGCCAAGTTCTGCAGCACCACCTGTCGCGTAGAGGCACACAGGAGCAGCAAGACCGCACATCGCATGTAGCGGGTATCTGGGAGACTTTGCGTGAACGCGGGATTACAAGTTTTCCGCTACACCTCCGATACACTAAGAGGCGATAAAGCAATCTCAAATGAGACGCAACCTAAGCACTAAATCTGGGGTGTTTCCGTAGCGTGGAGATACAGAACACACTAAAAAAGACCCTTTCGGGTCTCAATCAGATGAAGGCGGCACCCAGATTCGAACTGGGGATAAAGGATTTGCAATCCTCTGCCTTACCACTTGGCCATGCCGCCATTCAGGGAGCCTCAGCTCCACTAGCGGATCGTATCAGCGAGGGTTCAGGTGCCCTGCTGCTCATCAGCAATGGGCACGGGGAAGACCTCATCGCCTTAAAGATCATCGAGGCACTTCGGACCCAACGTCCGCAACTAACCCTGAAGGTGTTGCCACTGGTTGGGACGGGGGGGGGCTTCAGGCCAGCCATCGAAAAAGGCTGGGTCCAACAAGTTGGGCCCGCTGCGCCGCTCCCAAGTGGCGGATTTAGCAACCAAAGCCTGAGTGGCCTCTTTGCGGATTTAATCGCTGGGCTACCCCTGCTCACATGGCAGCAGTGGCGATGCCTGCGCAAACTCCGCACTGAGATTGACGCCGTCCTTGCCGTGGGAGACCTGCTCCCGCTCTTGATGGCTTGGGGTTCGGGACGGCCCTTCGCCTTTGTGGGCACCCCAAAAAGCGATTACACCTGGTCCAGCGGCCCTGGTCGTGACCTCAGCGATCGCTATCACGCCCTCAAAGGGAGCGAATGGGATCCGTGGGAATGGCTGCTCATGCGCAACAAACGCTGCCGTTTAGTGGTCACCCGTGACCGATTAACAGCGCGAGGGCTGCGAAAGCATGGGGTCCGCGCGGAAGCCCCTGGCAATCCGATGATGGATGGGCTGAGCAACGCAACCGCCCCTGCCAGCCTGAGTCGCTGCAGGCGCATCCTGCTGCTGTGCGGAAGCCGCATGCCAGAAGCGGAGCGCAACTTCAGCCGCTTACTGCTCGGGTTGGCACCGTTGCCTAGCGACCGACCGATTGCCGTGCTGGTAGCGCTTGGCAGCACGCCAAGCCTTCAAGCCCTTGGCTCAGAACTCAAGCGCCAAGGATTTCGATCCAGTCCACCTCCCAGTGATGCCTTGCAGGCAGGAGCCTGCTGGCTAAGGGGACAGGTCCTTGTCCTCTTAGGGACCGGACAGTTCGAGCTTTGGGCTCCATGGGCTGAAGTGGGCGTCGCCACGGCAGGAACAGCCACCGAGCAACTCGTCGGCCTGGGCATTCCCGCTCTCTCCCTTCCAGGGAAAGGACCTCAATTCACCCAAGGGTTCGCAAAACGCCAAAGTCGCTTGCTCGGTGGAGCGGTGCGTTCTTGCCAATCGAGCCATGAGCTCAACACACGCCTGAAACAGCTCCTCGAGGACCCGTCTTTGAGATTGCAAATGGGTCGAAGAGGTCGGCAACGCATGGGGCCTGCCGGTGGCAGTGAAGCCATCGCTAAGCGAGTTCTGATCCAACTGCCGCTCGGCCACGGATACTGAGAGGCAATCGTCCTTCAGCCATGCCCGCGATTCAGGACCATGACTACCTCAGGCTCTGCGCGGAACTGGCCACCCAACTTGGCATCAGCCAGTCGTCAGCCCGCCGAAGGGTTGAACTTGCTGCCAGCAAGATAGGCGCCAAGGATTTGATGTCTCGCAAAGAGGTGGCCACAACCCTGCTTGCAGACGCTCAAAACGAACGCTCACAAGGAGAACACGATCAGGGGCAAGTCCTCGACCGCTTGCTCGAAGCAGAGCCCCTGGATGAGAAATTCATGCTGGAGGATTGAAGTCCAGGCCACCAGCACGGCAGAGACCTAGGGCCTCAATGCTCAAAGGTCTGGGTGAAGCGAAAGCGATCGAGATCAGACATCACCGGAATGCAACCAAAGCAACGCTCGGCAAGGTCCCAGCGCCCCTCACGCTGCAACATCTCCTTGAGGCGGTCTCGGGCGGGGAGTAAGTAGCGCGCATCGTTCGCCGCATAGGCGAGTTGGGTGTGGCTGAGTTCATCCACACGACCCCAATCACTGCTTTGGGCCTGCTTATCCAGCTCCACACCCACCAGCTCCATCACCACCTCCTTGAGTCCATGGCGAGGGCTGTAGGTGCGGGCTAACCGACTCCCAACCTTGGTGCAGAAAATGGGGTTCACCCTGATGCCCAGCCCGGTCGCAAGCGCCGCCACATCAAAGCGGGCGAAATGGAACACTTTCTCGATCGAGGCCTGTTCCATCAACGCTTTCAGGCGTGGGGCCTCGGTTTGCCCCAGGGCGATGCGAACGCAAGACACCTGATCTTCGGCATCACAGATTTGAACCAGACAGAGACGATCCCGTCCATGAATCAAACCCATCGCTTCCGTATCCACGGCGAGAGCGGTGGCATGGCTGTAACGCTCCGCCCAGTCCGCATCAAGATCGCCATCGAAAACAGCAAACGCTCGAGGCTGTGCAGTGATGTCAGTCATGGCAACAGAGAAGTGGGGACCCAGCTCACCACTTTGACCTCCTGTCCGCACGCGGAATGTTTTCCCATTCGCGGCTTGAAAATCAAACCGAGACCGAGCTAGACCAAATTGAGATCAATCGGCTTTATGCTCCACCGTCGCAGCGCCACTCACAACTGCCTGGCCGATATCGAACATTATTTTCAGCAACCACCACCACTGTTTTTAGATCTCGAACTGGCGGTGTGCTGGATCTTGGCCTGCCTTCTCCAGCACGACAGCTATCCCTCTGGACTGCTCCAGAGACTTCAACGGGAACATCCACAGTTGCGCGTGTCTGAAACCGTCCTGCACCAGGCCGTTGACTTTTTAAATCAGCAAGAACTGCTTGAGTGCTACAGCAAGCGCTGTCCAAGCCGCGGCCGTCCTCGCCGCATGCTCCATCTCCATGAGGAGGCCAGAGCCGAGGCTGAGCGGTTGATGGAACCATGGCAGCGCTGGCTCCTCGAACATGACCCCGTGACCACCTAGAACAGGTGGACCAAAAGACCAAGCGCGGCGGATGCCAACCACACAGACATCCACATTGTTGCTAACTCTGCTGTTGGCCATTGGACTCGTGTTCTTCTTGCGAGCCGCCAGCAAAGATCGCACCACCGTGGTGGAGGTGCACTCCCCCAGGCCCGCGCTTGAAGTCATGGAAGGACTCTGCACATGGCTCGAGAGTCGCGGTTGGATTCGCGATGGCGGCGATGCAGAGCGATGTTTGCTCGAATATCGCGGGCGCGTGGCCTCCAGCAACCCATTGGCGGTGTTGCTCTCCATTCTCGGCGGGGTTGGCGCAGGCTGCCTCGGACTCGTGTTGCGTGAGCTCAACCCATCGCTTGGCTGGTGGCCGCTCTCGCTCATCCTGTTTGGGCCCCTCGCCGGTTGGGTTTACAGCCGACGGGCAGCCCGTCAGGAAGGCATCCAAATCCGTTTGATCGAACCAGCACCCCAAGAAGGAAGCACCCTCAGGCTTCGTGCGCACCGCGACGAATTGATCGCCCTCGAGCTGGCTTTAGGCGAACCCCTTGAACTCGCCAGCGATGGCTCTTTGCTCTCCTCCCCCATCTGAAACCCATGCCCCCCATTCCGGCCTGGCTGCAGCGCAAACGGGTCACCATCCCGATCGGCGTCACCGTGCTGACCATGGCCGCCCTGGTGCTCACGCAGGCAAAAGAGCAAAACCTTTGGAGTCCAGACAGCGCCGCTGCGAAGACAGACAGCACGCTTGTTAAGCCATCAGCATGCCCAGCTCCAGCCAACCCTGACCCGTTGCTGGGAGCGAGGACCCGTAAGCCTGGCCGTTGGGTGGGGACGACCCTTACAGCAAAAGACGCCCCCATTGTCGTCATGGCGGGGCATGCCGACTCCCAGGGGATGAACAGTGCAGGCACGCCTGGATTTGCTGTTGGAGTGAAGAAGCAAGCTCCGATGGATGCACGCATGCGCGACGAGCTGTACTGGAATTTGAAAGTTCAGAAGGCCGTGGTTCGCCAAGGGAAGGCCCGAGCTCTCAATATCAGCGACTACAACCCACCCGCACTCACGATCCGGAATGACAATCACCCCAAGACCAATTGGTCGCAGGCGAGGGTGCGTTCAGCCAAAGGCGAATACATCCTCGAAATTCATTTCGATGCCTATAGCCCCTATGGATTCGGCTCAGGCCTCATCCCAGCCATCAACAGACCCCTCAACACGATTGACGAAAGCCTGGGCAAGGCCTTTGGGCGCTTCCCGAGACTGTTCCGAGGTGGTTTAGGCGGGCCACGGCGGGGAATTGGCATTCTCGAAATTGGAATGCTGGAACCGCCCTTAGAGCAAAAGCTCCGCGACCCCAACACGCAACTCCAAACGATCGAATGCTTGGCGCTACGTGTGGTGGATGCCTTGGAGCAAGGCGTTAATCAATCGCCTGATGAGGGCGGCAACGGTCCTCAAGGGTCGAATCTCCAAACCAATCCTGCGGACGGGTAAACAGGTCTGTGAGTAATTCCTCCCGGGATCCTTCAGGGGCTCGATAGCCGTACTGCCAGCGTGCCATCGGAGGAAGAGACATCAAGATCGATTCCGTACGACCGTTGGTCTGCAGTCCAAAAATCGTGCCCCGATCCCAGACCAGATTGAATTCCACGTAGCGGCCACGCCGGTAGAGCTGAAATTGACGTTCTCTCTCTCCATAGGGGAGTGGATTGCGCTTCTCCACAATCGGGGTGTAGGCAGGCAAGAAGGCTTGTCCACAAGCGCGCGCCAGGTCGTGCAACTGGTCCCAACCCAGTGGGCACACGCCGATTTCTGCGGCTTGCCGCGCCGCAGGTCCCTCTGCATCCTGCCCTCGATACAGGCGACCACTTCCATCTTGGTAGTCGTAGAAAATCCCCCCGATCCCCCGTGTCTCCTGGCGGTGCTTCAGGAAGAAATATTCATCGCACCAAGGCTTAAACACGGTGTAGAGCTTGGGGTCAATGGAATCACAGGCCCGCTGGTGCTCTCGATGGAAATGGCGGGCATCCTCGAGGAACGGATAAAAAGGCGTGAGATCGGCACCCCCTCCAAACCACCAAACAGGGCCCGCCTCGAAGTAGCGATAGTTCAAATGAACCGTCGGAATGAAGGGATTGCGAGGGTGCAACACCATCGACGTTCCGGTTGCGAACCAGGGATGCCCTTTGGCCTCAGGACGCTGCTTGAGGATCGATGGTGGCAATTCTTTGCCGTGTACCTCGGAAAAGTTCACCCCTCCCTGCTCAAACACCCGCCCCTCGGTCATCACCCGCGAACGTCCACCACCTCCTTCCGGACGATCCCAACTCTCCTCCTGAAAATGGGCGCTGCCATCCAGTTGCTCGAGACCAGCGCAAATTTCATCTTGGAGGCCCTGCACCAGCGCCCTGGCTCGCGTGCGGGAATCGGAAGGTGGTCGCTCCCCCGTGGCATCCGAGGAGAGCAAGATCTTGCCCTTGAGGCGCTTAAGGAGAGAGCGAACCATGAAATGGCGATGAACGATCAAACGACCATTTCAGCCTGACAGCGGTCCCGACAAGCATGTGTGAAGGACTGTCATGGGCGGCGCCCCTAGGATCCACCCCAACGCAACAGATGCATGGCCATAGCAGAACAGGCAGCTGAGTTGCTGAAAGGGATTTTGGATGCAGGGAGCAATCGCTCTGTTGTGGATCTCGGCTGGCTGGATCGCGTGCGAGTGGATCCCCCCCGAGCGGTGCTCCGTCTCAATCTGCCTGGCTTTGCCCAAGGCCAACGGGACAGGATCGTCGCTGAGGCACGGGAACGACTTTTAGCCCTTGAAACCATTCAAGAAGTCCAAATTGAAGTAGGCACCCCTCCTTCTCAAGGAGGCATTGGTCAAGCCGGCCATGGCCAAGCAGCCGAACGCCAGCCCATCCCAGGGGTCAAACAAGTCATTGCCGTTAGCAGTGGGAAAGGAGGCGTGGGCAAAAGCACCGTGGCGGTCAATCTTGCTTGCTCCCTGGCAAAACAGGGACTTCGTGTTGGCTTACTCGATGCTGATATTTACGGCCCTAATGCGCCGATCATGCTTGGCGTTGCCGATCAAAGCCCCGAGGTCAATGGCTCTGGTGATGAGCAGCGGATGATCCCACTGGAGAGCTGCGGGGTCGCCGTGGTCTCGATGGGGTTGTTGATCGAAGAAAACCAACCAGTCATCTGGCGTGGACCGATGCTGAACGGAATTATTCGACAGTTTCTCTATCAGGTGGACTGGAGCGAGCGCGATGTGCTGGTTGTCGATCTTCCACCTGGAACTGGCGATGCCCAACTTTCCCTGGCCCAGGCCGTTCCCATGGCAGGAGTGGTGATCGTGACCACGCCGCAAAAAGTGGCGTTGCAAGATGCCAGGCGAGGCTTGGCCATGTTCCTTCAGATGGGCGTCCCGGTTCTTGGTGTCGTTGAGAACATGAGCGCCTTCATCCCACCTGATCAGCCCGACAGGAGCTACGCCCTGTTTGGATCCGGGGGCGGACAAACATTGGCGGACGCCTTCGACGTTCCCCTCTTAGCCCAGATCCCGATGGAAATGTCCGTGCAAGAGGGAGGCGATCAAGGCCGGCCTATCAGCATCAGCCACCCCAGCTCCGTGAGTGCACAGGCCTTCAAAGAGCTGGCTGAAACAGTTGCCAACAGCCTTCAAGCGATCAGCTGAGCATGAAAATGGGCCCGATGAGTCGTGAACACAGCCTGTTCGCTCTCAACCGCCGACGCAAAGGCTGGCGACTCAAGGAGCCGGTTTTGTGGGGTGTCCCCCTCGCCATGGTCATGGTGGCGGGTCTCTTGATCGCAAGCACCCAGCGCCAAGCTGATTACGCCGACTGGTATCACCACTGGATCACAGCTGCTGTGGGAGTTGTGATCGCGCTGGTGCTCGCCCGGCTTCCCTTGCTTCGGCTGAAACCACTGCTGATTCCGATCTACGCCATCACGGTGATCAGCCTGGTGGCCGTTCGCCTGATCGGCACCACTGCGCTTGGCGCTCAACGCTGGATCAGCATCGGCGGAGTGCACGTGCAGCCGTCCGAGTTCGCAAAATTGTCGGCGATTCTTTTGCTGGCGGCCGTGCTCGATCGGCACCCTGTCGAACGGCCCGTCGATCTGCTGCGGCCGCTGGGAATCATCTCGATTCCTTGGTTGCTGGTGTTCATCCAACCTGACCTCGGAACATCGCTCGTTTTTGGAGCGCTGCTTCTCACGATGCTCTATTGGTCTGGCATGCCGATTGAGTGGCTCGTGCTGCTGCTCTCACCCTTGGCGACGGCCCTGCTCGCAGGCCTGTTCCCCTGGGGACTCGCGGCCTGGATCCCTTTAACCATGATCATTGCCTACCGATCATTGCCCTGGAAACGGGTGGCGCTCGCACTCGTGATGATCGTGCAATCGACGGCGGCCCTCGTCACCCCTTGGATGTGGATGCACGGCTTACAGGACTATCAGCGCGATCGCCTCGTGCTGTTTCTGGACCCGGCCAAAGACCCCCTCGGGGGTGGCTATCACCTGTTGCAAAGCACCGTTGGCATTGGATCGGGTGGCTTGTTTGGGATGGGGCTGCTTCAAGGGCAACTCACGAAATTGCGCTTTATTCCTGAACAACACACCGACTTCATCTTCAGTGCCCTTGGAGAAGAGACTGGATTCTTAGGAACGCTGCTCGTTGTGATCGGATTTGCCCTCTTAATGGGGCGCCTCCTGCAGGTGGCCGGGCAAAGCCGTTCTGATTTCGAATCACTCGTGGTGATTGGTGTCGCCACCATGCTGATGTTTCAAGTGGTCGTGAACATCTTCATGACCATTGGCCTGGGTCCTGTAACTGGCATCCCCCTTCCGTTTATGAGTTACGGCCGAAGCGCCATGGTCGTGAATTTCCTCGCCTTAGGCCTATGTCTTTCGGTGTCAAGGCGCTCCAAGCGGTCCCTGAACCGATGAGCCAGTGATGTTGCTCCAGAGCATTCACCAACAGATGGCCCAAGGCGTGAGCGCGGGATGCTCCGATGACTCAACGGCGCGGCGGATGTGGTGGGCTGCGTTGGAAACGCTTCAGGAAACGCTTCTACAGAACGAACAAGCTCCAGCTGGCGTTTGGCTTGCGGCCCCCTTGCCCGCGCTGTATTCACCCCAGCTCTTGAACAGCCTGCAGGGATGGGTCTGGGCACCGCAGGCACTCGGAGCTCTCACCTCGCCCACCACAAGCCTCCTGCCTCCAGACCTCTTGAGAGCTGGCAAAAGCCAGGGAGGAGCCACCCAGTCGCTCCAGGCATCGACCTTCAGGCACCTGCCCCTTCATGAGGGGGACAGCCACGACCCGCTGTTGGTTGTGATCACAGCCAAGGTGCAAATTGCCTTAGCCCTCCATGGAGAACCAAACCAACGGCAGCTGCTCATGCGCAGTGAGCCTGAAACCCTTGGCACCGTGCTTGGGCTGATTGAACAAAGGCTGAAACAGGATGCCCCCGATCAAGCACTGGCTCTTCATCAAGCCCTCGAAGCGCTCGGCCCTCTGCAAAGCAGCTGTGCCCTCGGGCAAACCTTCTGGCCAAGCCTGGCGGTGCGACTCGCGAGCATGGCTCCCACCGTGACCTTGCAGGCATCGGCATCAGCTCCTGTCAAGAGCCAACAGCACCCACAAAAAGCGAGTGAACAAGACTCAGCGGCGAACAAGGTGGATAAGGAGTTGTCCTTGCTTGAGGCCATCGCCCATGAAGTGCGAACACCTCTTTCAACGATTCGCACCTTGATCCGCTCCTTGTTGAGGCGCAATGACTTGCCCGAAACCGTGATCAAGCGCCTTCAGATGATCGACACCGAATGCAGCGAACAAATTGACCGCTTTGGCCTGATCTTTCAGGCGGCAGAGCTACAACGCCAGCCAGAAAGCCCCTCCGTGCTGGCTCAAACTGATCTCGGCAGCATGATCAGCCTCTTAACGCCCTCCTGGGAACAGCAGCTCCAGCGGCGCGGCATCGAGCTCAGTCTTTCCATCGCCAGCAACCTGCCGTCCGTTCTCAGCGATCCAAGTCGCCTGGAGCCGATGCTGGGAGGCCTGGTCGACCGTTGCAGTCGAGGTCTTCCCAGTGGAAGCCAGCTCATGCTGACCCTGCAACCCGCTGGAGCTCGTCTCAAGTTGCAACTGCATGGCCAGAGTCCTGCAGAACGTGGAGAAGAGGGCGCCAGTCCAGAACCCATCGCCCAACTTGGCCCCGTACTGAGCTGGAATCCAGATACGGGAAGTTTGCAGCTCAGTCAGACCGCTACGCGGCGTCTACTCGCCCGACTAGGCGGCCGCCTCACCCAGCGAAGAGATCGTGGTTTAACTGTATTTTTCCCTTTAGCCCCGCATTGTTGACGGGTGTGAAGCTTCCAGGCCAGAAGAGCGATCAGGCCCGAACCGCGATGCTAATTTTTTGACATCACGGCATGCCGAATTCCGAGGAAAGCTATGACAGCATCCGCTTTAACCGGTCAGCTCCCCCAGTACATCGGAAGCACCGGCGGGCTGCTCAATTCCGCTGAAACGGAAGAGAAGTACGCGATCACCTGGACCAGCAAAAGCGCGCAAGCCTTTGAACTGCCCACAGGCGGAGCCGCGATGATGGTTTCTGGCGAAAACATCATGTATTTCGCCCGCAAGGAACAGTGCTTGGCGTTGGGCACCCAACTCCGCACAAAGTTCAAGCCTCGGATCGAAGACTTCAAGATCTATCGGATCTTCCCTGGTGGTGACACCGAGTTCCTCCATCCATTGGATGGTGTCTTCTCTGAGAAGGTCAACGAGGGACGGCCCATGGTGGGACACAACCCCAGGAGAATCGGAGCGAATCCCAATCCCGCAAACATCAAGTTCAGCGGCCGCAACACGTTCGACTCCTGACCAGCGTTCGGCCATGATGCCCAGCGGTCGGTTGCGACAATCTCCTCATGCTCTGCCCCGACCGCTCCGCCTTTTTTGAAGCAGCACGCTGCGGGGCAACATTCATTCCCGTAGCCCATAGCTGGCCCGCTGATCTGGAAACCCCTCTCACCACCTGGCTTAAGGTCGGTGAAGGCCACCCGCCCGGGGTCCTACTCGAATCTGTCGAAGGTGGCGAGAACCTTGGACGTTGGAGTGTGATTGCCTGTGATCCTTTATGGACCCTCTCAGCCAGAGGGAATGCCCTAACCCGCCGCTGGCGAGACGGCTACGAAGAGAGCTTTCAAGGCAATCCTCTCGACGTTCTTCGTGAATGCACGAATGCCTACAAGCCTGTCTCCCTCCCAGGGCTGCCACCCCTTGGGCAGTTGTATGGGATGTGGGGATATGAGCTGATCCGCTGGATTGAACCCAGCGTTCCCGTGCATCAAGCCGACGAGGACGCCCCTCCTGACGGCATTTGGATGCTGATGGACAGCATCTTGATCATCGATCAAGTGAAGCGTTTGATCACGGCTGTGGCTTACGGAGATTTGAGCAGCACGAGGGCCGCGGCCAAAACCGCAGATCAGGCCTGGGACGAAGCCATGGCTCGCATCGATGGGCTTGAAAGCAGGATGGCATCACCTCTCCCCCAGGTGCGTCCCCTGCGCTGGAAGCCGGATGCGAGGCCTACTCCTGAAACAGAGAGCAATCGATCCCCAGAGAATTATCAACAAGCCGTTGCCACGGCCCAAGAACACATCGCCGCAGGAGACGCCTTCCAGCTCGTGATCAGCCAACGGCTGGAAACACGCGTCTCGCAACCACCCTTAGAGATCTACCGGAGCTTGAGGATGGTCAATCCATCCCCTTACATGGCCTTCTTTGATTTCGGGGACTGGTACCTGATCGGCTCAAGCCCTGAAGTGATGGTCAAGGCAGAACCAGACCAGGGAGGCATTCGTGCCAGCCTGAGGCCCATCGCTGGCACGCGCCCACGCGGGCGCAATGAGCTGGAAGACCGAAATTTTGAAGTGGATCTCCTTGCTGATCCCAAAGAACGGGCTGAGCATGTGATGTTGGTTGACCTTGGCCGCAATGACCTAGGCCGGGTTTGCGCCGCTGGCACGGTGGATGTCAAGGAGCTGATGGTGATCGAGCGCTACTCCCATGTGATGCACATCGTCAGCCAGGTGGAAGGACGATTAGCTCAAGGACGTGACGTCTGGGACTTGCTGATGGCCTCGTTCCCGGCGGGAACGGTGAGCGGCGCTCCAAAGATCAGGGCCATGCAGCTCATTAACCAGTTGGAGCCCGATGCTCGAGGGCCCTACTCCGGCGTCTACGGTTCTGTAGATCTGGCCGGCGCTCTGAATACGGCTATCACCATCCGCACCATGGTGGTCCGTCCTCATCCTGATGGGGGGTGGAACATTCAAGTGCAAGCCGGCGCTGGCGTCGTCGCCGATTCCGACCCCGCTTCTGAGTACCAAGAAACCCTGAACAAGGCCCGCGCCATGCTCACCGCTCTCGCTTGCCTTGAGGATGCAGAGTCATGATCCAAAAGCTCAGACTCAAAGGGTTTGAAGTGGAGCTATTCACCGGTCGGAGCGACGGTGAAAATGTTGGTGTTGCCGAGCTGGTCAAGCAGGACCTCTCTGAATTTTGCGTTGAGCCAGACCACCGCAATCTGGAGTACATCACAGAGCCTGAGTCCGATTACGGGAAGCTCAAGGAGGCCCTGCTCGCGCCGCGCCGCCGCCTCCGGACGTGGCTGGCAGAACGTGATCTCACCTTGCTCCCAGGCAGCACTCTCACCTTGGGTGATGCCTCGCGATTTGAACGATCGAATCCAAACGACCCGTATCACGACCTCATCGAAGCCACCTACGGCACCACGGTCGTCACAGCCAGCATTCATATCAACCTGGGGATCAGTGACCCGGCCGATTTATTCCCCGCGCTTCGGCTTGTGCGTTGTGAAGCAGCCCTTCTGCTTGCACTGAGCGCCAGTTCACCCTTTCTCAACCGCCAGATCACCGGCGCCCATTCACAACGTTGGCTGCAATTCCCCCTCACTCCCAAACAGGTCCCCCTGTTTCGCGATCTCGAGCATTTCGTGGAATGGACGGACACCCAGCTGGTGGAGGGGCGCATGCATAACGTGCGCCATCTATGGACCTCAGTCCGTCCCAATGGTCCTCAACGGCCCTTTGATCTCAATCGGATCGAACTGCGGATCTGCGATTTAGTCACCAATCCAGATCTGCTTCTGGCGATTACAGCCCTGATGGAACTGCGCGTGTTGATGTTGCTTCAGGAGCCCGATCAACTCGACCCCTTCAAGGCGAGTGAACTGAACGCCGAACAACTGATGGTGCTCAGCGATACCAATGACGCCGCTGCCGCCAGGCATAGCCTTGATGCACAGCTGCATGATTGGCGTGATGGTCGCCAACGCTTATGTCGCGACTGGCTGCGGGAGATGATCAATGCCGTGATGCCTCTAGCGCACGACCTGGAACTGGCCTCCTCTCTGCTCCCTCTCGAATCCGTTCTTGCGGAAGGGAATCAAGCCATGCGTTGGCTCAAAGGAATCGACGATGGACGCAGCCTTGAAGAGGAATTCCGCACTGGCATCCTCGAGATGGAACGGGAAGAACAGCCGATCGACCAATCCCTTGCTGACGCTTTGGGATGATCATGACTCCATCTGATAGCGGTTTCCCATCGATGCATTCGTCCTCAGCCCTGATTCCTGAGAGCACACAGCCCAGGGCTGATGGCCACGAAACAGGCGGTGGACAGCTCCTGCAGCAACGGCTTGCTCTTGTTGAAGACCTGTGGCAAACCGTTCTGCGCAGCGAATGTCCACCGGAGCAGGCCGAGCGACTGCTGCGCATGAAGCAGCTCAGTGATCCGGTGCTTCCTGGTGAACATCCAGCGGGAACCGATGCCCTGATCGATCTGATCAAGGAGATGGATCTTGCCGAGGCCATCGCTGCCGCAAGAGCGTTCTCGTTGTATTTCCAACTCGTCAACATCCTCGAACAACGCATCGAAGAGGACACCTATCTCGAGAGCATTAATCGATCCCAGGACCAGGCAGAGCACGTCGATCCATTTGCTCCGCCTCTGGCCACCCAGACCGAACCAGCAACATTTCGAGAATTATTTGAGCGCCTCAGACGTCTCAACGTTCCCCCAGCCAAGCTTGAGGCCCTGCTCCAAGAACTCGATATCCGTTTGGTCTTCACGGCCCACCCCACGGAAATCGTGCGCCATACCGTGCGCCACAAACAGCGACGCGTGGCCAGTCTCCTTCAGCAACTTGAAACGCAGCCGCTGACACCCTCAGGGGCAACGGACAGCGTGCGACTGCAGCTGGAAGAAGAGATTCGGCTTTGGTGGCGAACCGATGAGCTCCATCAGTTCAAGCCATCGGTTTTGGATGAAGTGGACTACGCCCTTCATTACTTCCAACAGGTTCTGTTCAATGCCATGCCGCAGCTGCGGCGGCGGATCGTCGCGTCCCTTGCGGCGAGCTATCCAGACGTCAGGGTTCCTTCGTCATCGTTTTGCACGTTTGGATCATGGGTGGGGTCCGACCGGGATGGAAACCCCTCCGTCACCACTGAAATCACCTGGCGTACAGCCTGTTATCAGCGCCAGTTAATGCTTGACCGGTACGTGAGCGCCGTTCAACACCTTCGCAATCAACTCAGCATTTCCATGCAATGGAGCCAGGTGAGTGCTCCCCTGCTCGAATCGTTGGAAATGGACCGACTGCGCTTCCCAGACGTATACGAGGAGCGCGCCACCCGATACCGGCTTGAGCCCTATCGGCTCAAGCTCAGCTTTGTGCTGGAGCGCCTGCGACTCACGCAATTGCGCAACCAGCAACTGGCTGATGCTGGCTGGAGAACCCCTCCTGAAGGATTGCCATCTTGTGCTCCAGGAAACACCCCAGGTGATGCTCTGCACTACGGCTCCATCGCTGAGTTCCGCAGCGAACTGGAACTGATCCGCACCAGTTTGGTCAACACAGATCTGAGCTGTGAACCCCTCGACACACTGCTTACCCAAGTGCACATCTTTGGGTTTTCACTCGCAGGTCTCGACATCCGGCAAGAGAGCACGCGACACAGTGATGCCATTGACGAACTGAGCCGGTACATCAATCCAGATCGTGCTTACGGAGAAATGGACGAAACGGAGCGTGTGGCCTGGTTGATGGAGGAATTACAAACGCGTCGTCCCTTGATTCCTCCGGCGGTTAGCTGGTCCGCAGCCACAGCTGAAACGGTGGATGTGTTCAGGATGCTGCACCGTTTGCAGGATGAATTCGGCAGCCGTATTTGCGGCACCTACGTGATCTCGATGAGTCACAGCGTCTCCGATTTGCTCGAGGTGCTGCTGCTCGCCAAAGAAGCGGGATTGGTGGATCCTTCGGCCCGCCATGCCGACCTGCTTGTCGTTCCACTGTTCGAGACCGTGGAGGATCTGCAAAGGGCCCCTGAGGTGATGGAACAACTGTTCCAGACCCCGCTCTATCGAGATTTGCTGCCCCAGGTCGGCACCCAGGGGCTGCTTCTGCAGGAGCTCATGCTCGGTTACTCCGATAGCAATAAGGATTCGGGATTCCTCTCCAGCAACTGGGAAATCCATCAAGCCCAAATCGCCTTGCAAGATTTGGCCTCTCGTCAGGGCATTGCCCTGCGTCTATTCCACGGGCGTGGTGGCTCTGTAGGACGTGGTGGAGGCCCGGCCTACCAAGCGATCTTGGCTCAGCCCAGTGGGACCCTGCAGGGACGCATCAAGATCACGGAGCAGGGCGAAGTTCTGGCCTCGAAGTACAGCCTGCCGGAGCTGGCTCTGTACAACCTGGAGACCGTGACCACCGCGGTGATCCAAAACAGCCTGGTGACCAACCAACTCGATGCGACACCGAGCTGGAATGAATTGATGTCCAGGCTCGCCAAAAGCTCTCGCCGCCATTACCGAGCCTTGGTGCACGACAACCCTGATCTAGTGGCCTTTTTTCAACAGGTCACGCCCATTGAAGAAATCAGCAAACTGCAGATTTCCAGTCGCCCCGCACGCAGGAAAACAGGCGCCCGAGACCTTTCCAGCCTGCGGGCCATTCCCTGGGTGTTCGGCTGGACCCAGAGCCGCTTCTTGCTTCCCAGCTGGTTTGGGGTGGGTTCAGCCCTGAGTGAAGAGCTTGAGGCGGATCCAGACCAACTCACCTTGTTGCGCACCTTGCATCAGCGCTGGCCTTTCTTCCGCATGCTGATCTCCAAAGTGGAGATGACTCTCTCCAAGGTGGATCTCGATTTAGCGCGTCATTACGTGACCAGTTTGGGCAGTGCCGAACACCATGATGCGTTTGAGAAGATTTACGCCACGGTGGCCGATGAATATGCCCGAACCAAGGGGCTTGTGTTGGCCATCACAGGCCAAGAGAGACTTCTTGACGCCGATCCAGCCCTACAGCTCTCGGTTGACCTACGCAATCGCACGATCGTTCCGCTTGGTTTTCTACAAGTGGCGTTGTTGCGCCGCCTGAGAGATCAAAACCGTCAACCACCGATGAGTGAATCGCCCAGCAGCGATGGAGACGGGCGCACCTACAGCCGCAGTGAGCTCCTGCGCGGTGCGCTTCTCACCATCAACGGAATCGCGGCAGGCATGCGCAATACAGGCTGAGTGTCACCGCTTCCGTTCCGACAGCAGGCCGCGGCACCACGACTGCCTGCCCATTACCGGCTGCAGACCGAGCCCCATCCGAGCGGTGAGGCGATCAATGCGCTGCTGATGTCCTGCGGTGAGCCAGCGCATCCAGTGGAGCGTTGGCCCTTGGCGCTCAGTCGCAGCCTCTGGCAACTCAGCATCATCGACGAGCGCGATCAAGCGCTGGTTGGCTTTATCCGAGCCACAAGCGATCTGGCCTTGAATGCCAATCTCTGGAACCTCGCCGCCTCTCCTGGCGACGATCAGAACTCGCTGCTGAACGCGTTAGTGCATCACGCCCTTGCACGCTTGAAAAAAGAATTACCAGGCTGCAGCATCTCGATCTCCGCTCCCGCCATTGCACTGGAGGGATTGAAGAAACAAGGTTTCATCCTTGACCCTGGCGGAATTCGCGCCATGGGCTTAAGGCTCCGATGAAGGCTGGAGCCTGATTGATGACGAGCATGGAGGGACTCGAACCCCCGACCCTCAGAACCGGAATCTGATGCTCTATCCAACTGAGCTACATGCCCCTGCGGCTGTCGCAACAGCTGCGGGTATTGATCGGCAAAACCGGCCGATCCAAGTACCTTAGCGACACGACGCATTCGGACCAATTCGGCTTCTCCAGCTTCAACTGCAGGGCTTTCGCAACCACAGCAACCTGCAGCTGGAGATCAAGGCACCACGCCTCCTGGTGATCGGTAGCAACGGTGTGGGCAAATCAAACCTGCTGGAATCCGTGGAGCTCCTCGGCAGCCTGCGCTCGCACCGAGCCAGCCAGGATGGGGATCTCATCCATTGGGACGCCAGCCGTGCCCTGCTAAAGGCAACCTGCGCAGACCAGCAGATCCTTGAACTGGAGCTGCGTCGCCGCGGCGGACGCCAAGCCAAGCGCAACGGGAAACCACTGCAACGACAGCTGGACTTGATTGGTCCTCTGCGCTGCGTGGGCTTCAGCGCCCTCGACCTGCATCTCGTGAGAGGCGAGCCCGCCCTGCGCCGCCAGTGGCTCGATCGTGTTGTGCTTCAGCTGGAGCCTGTTTATGCCGATCTCATCAGTCGCTACGGGCGCTTGCTGAGACAGCGGGCCCAATTCTGGCGACGGGGAGGGTTATCCACAGGCATGGAACCGCAAGCGCTCCTCGAAAGCTTTGATAGCCAAATGGCTCTTGTGAGCACACGCATTCATCGCAGGCGTCTGCGAGCCCTTGCCCGACTAGAGCCCCTCGCCGCTGTATGGCAAGACAGGCTGAGTGAAGGCCGGGAGCAACTTCAGCTTTGCTACACCCCTGGCAGTGCCTTGATCGGAGAAGAACAGGAGGAATCCTGGCGACTGGCGATTGAGCAACAGCTCCGAGACCAACGCAAGGAAGAAGAACGTTTAGGCAGCTGCCGAGTTGGACCTCATCGCGACGAAATCGAAATGCGGATCAATGGAACCGCGGCAAGACGGTTCGGCTCATCTGGCCAACAACGCACCCTGGTGCTGGCCTTGAAGATGGCGGAGTTACAACTGGTCGGGGAACTCTGTGGCGAACCTCCCCTTCTTTTGCTGGATGACGTTTTGGCAGAACTCGACCACACACGGCAGCTGGCCCTCCTCGAGGCCGTTGGAGAAAACCATCAATGCCTTGTTAGTGCCACCCATCTCGACGCCTTTGAAGGCGGATGGCGTGAGCAGTCGCAGATTCTCGAGGCAGACAGCTTGAGATCACAGTCCGAGACGCGGTAGGGTCGCGGGCCATTTACATGAAGATTCTTGATGGAGCAGTCCTTGTTCAGCCTGCATCCCAACCCGGGATGGGCGACGAAAGAGAGCACTACAGACCTCAGCTCCGACGCGACCACGCGCAGTGCAACCGACACCAGTGCAACCGACATGGTTGGTAAACACTGCATTCTCGAGCTCTACGACTGCGACCCTTCAAAGCTCGACGACGAAACTTTTCTCAGACACACCATCACGACAGCAGCCCAGCGTGCTGGTGCAACTCTGCTCAACCTGATCACCCACCGCTTCGAACCCCAAGGGGTGACAGGTCTGGCACTCCTGGCTGAATCCCACATCTCCATTCACACCTGGCCTGAAAACGGATACGCGGCCGTGGATGTTTTTACCTGTGGTGACCACACCATGCCGGAGAAAGCCTGTGAGGTGCTGTGCGAAGACCTAGGGGCTGGTCGTCACGCCCTACGCAGCTTCTTACGGGAAACACCGGCAGCGCTTGGAACAACCGAGCGCATGCCGGCCGTTCCGATCGCGGCCTGAGTGCAAGACCTGGGCTCAGAGGTGGTTGTAAGACGCCGCCTCTGCGGCGAGCAGATTGTTCGTAATCGGGTGCTTCTGAAAATGTTCAATGGCTTGCCTGATGTCTTGCAGAAGCAAGTCCGCCATGTCGCGAGTGAAGTCTCGCTTCACCAAAATTCGTTGGAAGGCTTTTGATTCCAGTTCTCCCGTAAAGGGATAGGCAGGCACCTGCCAGCCACGCATCCGCAACCGATCGGCAAAGTCATAGAGGTTGAAGCCATGATCCGGATTCTCATCAAGAGTCCAAACCACGGTGGGAATGCCCTGGTCGGGAGCACCGTCATGGATGATTTTGAAAAGGTCCATCTCCCGTAATTTTTCGGCGAAGTACTGCGCATTGGCATGACTGGCCATATGAAGCATGCGATAGCCCTCTCGACCCAAGCGCACAAATTCGTGATATTGAGCGATCACCTGACCTGCCGGCCTTGAAAAATTAATCTGGAATGTCGGCATGTCTCCACCCAGATAGGTCACGTGAAAGACCAGCTCATCGGGCAGATCATCCTGACTACGCCAGAGAACCCAGCCCACGCCCAGGGGTGCCAGACCAAATTTATGGCCTGAAGCGTTAATCGATTTCACGCGTTCTAAGCGAAAGTCCCACAGGGGGAGATCCGGCGCACAGAACGGTGCAAGAAAGCCACCACTGGCCGCATCCACGTGAATCGGCACATCAAGGCCCGTACGAGCCTGAAGGTCATCCAAAGCCTTGCTGATGGACTCAATGTCCTCATAAAGGCCGTGATACGTCACCCCCAGCGTGGGTACAACAAAAATCGTGTTCTCATCCACAGCCTCAATAACACGCTCAGGACTGATACATAATTCACCAGTAAGCATCTCTAATTCACGCATTTCAATATCCCAATAGCGCGCAAATTTCTTCCAGCAGATCTGCACACTGCCACACACCATGTTGGGCTTATCTGTTGGCAAGCCAGCCGCCTCGCGACGCTTTCGCCAACGCCACTTCGCGGCCATCCCGCCGAGCATGGCAGCTTCGCTGCTCCCAATGGTGGAGCATCCAACGGCAGCGCCAGGAGCATTCCACAAGTCGGCCATCATCGAAACACAGCGACTCTCAAGCTCAGCCGTCTGCGGATATTCATCTTTATCGATGAGATTTTTATCCACTCCCAGAGCCATCAACTCCATCGCGCTTTGCGCCTGATAAGTCTGACAAAACGTGGCTAAGTTCTGCTTACTATTCCCATCGAGGAGCAACTCTTCTTTTAAAAGTTGAACTGTGGAGCTTCCTTCCCTCCCTTCTCCAGGAAAGTGATGTTTTGGCAGAGGAGAGAGCATGGCATCAACCAACGCCTGCTCCTCACTGTCACGGAGATGATGACGGGATTGATGCAGTGCCACAAGAAGAATTCATCTTGATAAAAACTATTCAAAGTGGGGAACCAGCGCCACAGTCGTAACGAAGTGAGCGTTTGATCACCTAGCCGCGATTGAGCTTGCCGCTCACAAGCCCTTCCACATCCACACTCACCGAGGTGAAGCCAAGGCTGAGAAGGGTTTTCACGAGCTCACGCCGCAGCGAAGGCTGCAACAAATCGGTAATGCGTTCCTCTGGAACCTCCACACGCGCGGCGAGTCCGTGACTACGGACCCGAACCTGATCGAAGTCCTGCTCAATCAGCCAGGCCTCAGCCTGCCCAACCCGCTGGAGACGCTCACTGCTGATGGCTTCTCCGTAGGGAAAACGGGAGGCCAGGCAAGGCTGCGCAGGCTTATCCCACCAAGGAAAACCAAGAGCCCAAGACAAGCGTCGAACAGTCGCCTTTGTGATCCCAAGCTCAGCCAGAGGAGAGCGAACACCGGCCTCCTTCGCCGCTGCAATCCCAGGACGATGATCTCCCAGATCGTCCTGATTCACCCCATCAAGAACGAGAGCGCCGTTGGCTTCCGCAGCAATCGGAGCCAGATGGCGATGCAGCTCTCGCTTGCAGGCATAGCAACGATCCTGCGGGTTACTGGTGTAACTCGGATCCTCAAGCTCAAGGGTGGAGACCTCCTGGTGCCGCATCCCAAGCCAGGCCGCCTGCTGGCGCGCTTCCAACAGGAGATGGGGAGCGAGGGAGGGCGAAACGCCCGTAATCGCTAAGGCCTGGTCACCAAGCTGCTCATGGGCGATGGCTGCGACGAGGCTGCTGTCAACACCACCTGAGTAAGCCACACACACATGCTTCTGAGCGGCCAAGAAATCACGCAACCGCTCCAAGACGTCACATTCCAGCTCTGACAAAGCTTCGAGCTGGCGGAACATCACGTTGGTCAATGCCTTCGCTTCAAATCTCTGTATGCTCCCAGCGTAAGAAGACTCATCCTTTTGCTGCCAATGGATGCAGTCTCATCCAATACGTCTCAAGCCAACCGTGCTCGCAGCAATCGCGGCGTTGGAATCGTCACAGCTGCTGACAGCCGTGAGCGGAGCCTCGGTCAACTCCACGTGTATGACGGCGAAGGCAAAGGCAAAAGCCAAGCAGCCTTAGGCGTTGTCCTGCGAACGATTGGGCTCGGGATCTGCGAGCAAAGGCGCACCAGAGTTCTGCTGCTTCGATTCTTAAAAGGTCCAGGTCGGGCTTATGACGAAGACGCCGCGATCGAAGCTCTGCAACAGGGCTTCCCCCACTTGATCGATCAGGTGCGAACCGGCCGGGGAGACTATTTCAGTGTGGACGAAGTCAAACGCTTCGACCGACAGGAAGCTCAACGGGGTTGGGACATCGCCAAAGGGGCCATTGCAAGCGCTTTGTACTCCGTGGTGGTTCTCGATGAACTGAATCCAGTCTTGGATCTTGGCCTCCTCGAAACCGAAGATGTGATCCGGTCTCTGAAGAGCAGACCGGAAGGGATGGAAATCATCGTCACCGGACGTGGCGCTCCACGCCGGTTGGTAGAGATCGCCGATCTGCACTCTGAGATGCGCGCGCACCGACGCCCCGAGGTGGACAACAACGCCGCTCTGTCCTTTGTGACAGCAGGCGGCATCGAGATTTATACCGGTGAAGGGAAGGGAAAATCCACCAGTGCCCTCGGGAAAGCTCTGCAGGCGATCGGCAGAGGCATCAGCCAGGACAAAAGCCATCGCGTTCTGATCCTTCAGTGGCTCAAAGGTGGAAGTGGGTACACCGAAGATGCTGCGATCGCAGCCTTGCGTGAGAGTTACCCCCACTTAGTGGATCACCTCCGTTCAGGACGTGATGCCATCGTTTGGCGAGGCCAGCAACAACCCATCGACTACGTGGAAGCGGAACGGGCCTGGGAAATCGCCAGGGCTGCGATCGCGAGCGGGCTGTACAAAACCGTGATCCTTGATGAGTTAAATCCCACCGTGGATCTCGAACTTCTTCCGGTTGAGCCCATCGTTCAGGCCTTGCTCCGTAAGCCAACAGAGACGGAAGTGATCATTACCGGCCGGTGCAAACACCAGCCGGCCTATTTCGACCTTGCGAGCGTTCATTCAGAGATGGTGTGCCATAAGCATTACGCCGAGCAGGGCGTGGATCTCAAGCGCGGTGTCGATTACTAATCGCGCTCAATAGCGCGGAACGGAAGGGTCAATCTGCTCTGACCAGGCATCAATCCCGCCTTCCACGTTGACCGCATCGATGCCGTGGCTGGTAAGAAGCTCTACCGCCTTAGCCGAACGTCCTCCTAATTTGCAGTGCACATAAACCGTTCGGCTCGCCGCGATGGCCTGGATGCGTTCGATCACCTCCTCACTCTCAAGCGTGGACAACGGGATCAATTCAGAGCCAGCGATTACAGCAACCTCAACTTCTGCTGGATTACGCACATCGATCAACGCCAAGTCTTGGTTCTGATCCAACAGGGCTTTGAGCTCAACCACAGAAATGCTTTTCATCAGATTCGATGTCTCCCCGGAGATCGAACCTCCGGCCGTGCAGAACGCTTGGTAGTCAATCAGCTTTTCGATGGGGGCGCGACTTGGCCTTCTTCGCAAGGTGAGCTCGCGAAACCGCATCGACAAGCCATCCACTAAGAGCAACCGACCATCAAGGGGGGTCCCAATTCCGGTGATCAGCTTGATGACCTCAGCCGCCTGAATCAGGCCAATCAAGCCAGGCATCACACCCATCACTCCGCCATCAGCGCAAGAGGGGACGAGCCCTTGCGGCGGCGGCTCCGGCACCAGGTCTCGATAATCCGGTGATTCACTCCCAAGATTGAACACACTCACTTGCCCTTCAAAGCGCTGGACCGAGCCATAAACGAACGGTCGCTTGGTTAAGACGCAGGCGTCATTAATCAAATAGCGACTGGCGAAATTATCTGTTCCGTCCACCACCACGTCGTACGCAGAAACCAGCTCCAGCGCATTGCTCGCCGACAAGCGGACGCCATGCTCTTCCACTCGACAAAAGGGATTGAGATCTTTTATTCGAGATCGCGCTGATGACGTTTTGGCCTGGCCCACCGTTCCCGTGCCATGGATCACCTGACGTTGCAGGTTGGAGGGCTCAACAAGGTCATCATCCACAACCCCGATGCGACCCACCCCTGCCGCCGCCAAATAAAGCAGGAGCGGCGAACCCAGGCCACCAGCACCAATGCACAACACCGAGCCTGCTTTTAAGCGTTGCTGTCCTGCAACGCCCACTTCGGGGAGGGTGATATGGCGGGCATATCTGGTCTTCTCCTCTCCACTTAGCTGAGGAGAACCCCCCGCTTCAGTCATGGCGAATCCCAGGATCTCCTGGAAGGGACGTCAGAGGAGTCTCCCCCATGACCCGAATCGGCAGAGGATGAACGTCGGCGAGAGCGCAATGGGGAGCCTCGACCTCCAGCCACCAAGCCGCAAGGGCATGGTTGTTTCCCATGATCAGCATCAATCCTGAGCTCCCAGCCCAAAGACGATCTCTTCGACTAGGCACCACCGAAGCTCCCGGATGGGAATGGGCACTCCCAAGCACTTTTAATGAGCGCGATCGCGCCCAACGTTGCGCGGCAATTTGCTCACGGGGGTCGAGCTCAAAACGATCTTTTTCTTGACGACCCACCATGTTTCGGCAAGGCCAGATCAACTGCACGCACCAATCGTCCGCCGCTGAATCCGCCAAGCCATGCTCCTCTCCGAGCAACAGAGCACAGCCTTCTGCAGGTGCGGGAGCCAGAAGATCGTGACGGAGAACCATTAGGCATTCAGCACCAATGATCAACTGGGATGGCGCTTGTGAAAAAAGACCGATAATCTCAGCCAAAATCTGCACTAAGCATTAGTTCCATGAGCGAGGAGTCCACCACCCCGGCGAGTGAGTCAACTTGGACCGCTAACACCAGCGAATCATCCACCAACACTGAAACCGCCAACTTTTCTGAGCGCTACAGCGAAATTCTCGGAAAAGTCAACGAGACCTTAGACAAGGTGGATTGGAGCCAAGCCGGTCGTATCGGCAAAGTGGTTGGAATTTTTGCAGCTGTCATCGTTGCCCAAATTCTGATTAAGGGCATTCTCGACACCATCAATCTTCTTCCTGTCGTCCCAGGGCTCCTCGAGCTTCTCGGCGTTGTGGTGGTGGGCCAATGGAGCTGGAAAAATCTCACCACCAGTGAAAAGCGCACCGCTTTGGTGAATCGCGTTCAGACCCTACGTAGCGAATACCTCGGCTAAAACGGGGCGGATTTCCTCTCTCAATCACAACAACATTGACCTCATGGCATCGATTGCTGTGAGGCATTTTTTTTGGTAGCCACCTCCAAACAGATTGGCGTGATTCAACAGGTGATAGAGGTTGTAAACGACGATCCGATCGTCATGGTTGGGATCTAGCGGCCATTCCTGTTGATAGCCCTCGTAAAAGCGGGCACTGAATCCACCAAACAGATGAGTCATCGCTAGATCCACCTCCCGATCAGCCCACCAACAGGCCGGGTCGATCAAGGCTCCCCGTCCATCGACGAGCACTGACGCGTTTCCTCCCCACAGATCGCCATGCACGAGGCAGGGCTCGGGCTGATGTTGATCCAACCAAACCCTTGTGGCTGCAAGCAACGGTTCGAGTGGATCCAGAGCCAATCCCCAGTTGGATGCCAACTGAAGCTGGGGGATCAGTCGCAAGCTCACAAACGCATCACCCCAAGACGGCAACCAACCAGCTGGTTGCGGCCCCAAGCCAATAAAGCCCTCTTCATCCCAACCAAATCGATCCAACCCAGCGTCAGCAGACGCTCGATGAAGGAGGGCTAACCCTCGCCCTAGCTGATATTGATCCCCTCGCCCGGACTCAAGCCAGGGCAAAATCAACGCCGCTCGCTCTCCCACCGGGACCACTCCAAGCGGATCAGGGATCAACAGCAGCTCAGGGTCAGCCCAATGGTTGAGGGAGCGGAGCCCCCGGGCTTCCACGTGGAGCATGGCTGGTGAAGCCAGCTTCAGGAAGAGGGATCGCCCATCCGATAAGTCAGCACGCCAGGTGGAGGCACTGCCAGCAGGCTCCAGGGTCTTGCACTCACAGCCCTGGAGCTGACCACAATCGTTTTGCAACGCCTCCAGCAGTTGCCTTCGCATTCACGATCCCCCTAACGCAACTGTCAGCATGGCTTGATGCAAAAACGCGACGACGTGATCGTGGTCGGCGGTGGCATCGCTGGACTCACGGCAGCGGCCCTGCTGGCACGCGACGGTGTTTCGGTCACCCTTTTAGAAGCGCATTATCAGCCGGGGGGCTGTGCAGGCACCTTCCGTCGAGGGGCGTACACCTTTGATGTTGGTGCCACCCAAGTGGCAGGGCTCGAACCTGGTGGCAGCCACGCCCGCATCTTTCAACATCTGGATCTGCCCTTACCAGAGGCGGAACTACTAGATCCTGGCTGCGTCATCGACCTGGCCGATGGATCCCCCCCCGTGCACCTTTGGCACGACCCCCTGCGCTGGAAGCAGGAACGGCAACAACAATTTCCAGGCAGCGAAAGGTTCTGGCAGCTCTGCAGCTTTCTTCACCAAAGCAATTGGCTCTTTGCAGCTTCCGACCCGGTCTTACCGATTCGCAATGGCTGGGATTTCAAGCAAACACTGGCAGCGATCAATCCAGGCAATCTGCTCAGCGCCCCTCTGAGTCTCTGCACAGTCAAAGACCTTCTAACGCTGTCTGGCTGCGGCAGTGATCAACGCCTGCGGCGCTTTCTCGATCTACAACTCCGGCTTTACTCCCAACAGCCCGCCGATCAGACCGCAGCGCTTTACGGAGCGACGGTGTTGCAAATGACCCAAGCCCCTCTGGGCCTATGGCACCTTCACGGATCCATGCAAGTGCTCAGTGAACTGCTGGCATCTGGGTTGAAGCGCGATGGAGGGACCATGCTTCTGCGTCACCGCGTCCAGCAACTGCAGCAAAACTCAGATGGGTCAGGCTGGCAACTTCGCGTTGAAGGACCAGGCCGGAAAGAGCAGATCTTTCACGCTGGCGACGTCATCAGCACCCTCCCGCCTCAATGCCTCCCTGAGCTGATCGCTCCTGAACACAGCGCTGACCAGAGGCCGATGCCAGCGCCCTATCGCCAACACCTCACCGAGCTCGAGGCCCCCAGTGGGGCACTGGTGTTTTATGGCGCCATCGACAGGGCCTACCTGCCAAACGACTGTCCAGGCCATTACCAACGGGATGCAAGCGATCCTGGCTCAGTGTTTATCTCGATCAGCAGAGAGGGAGATGGCCGAGCGCCGAAAGGGCAAGCCACCGTGATTGCCAGCGTGTTTACAACCCCTAAGGGTTGGTTCTCGGGTTCAGAAACGGAGTACCAAAGCAAAAAAAAGGCCTGTCAAACCAAGATCCGCAACGAGGTGGAAGCCGCCTTGGGCTTGTCAGATCACACCTGGCGTCATCAGGAGCTGGCTACACCGAGAGGCTTTCTGCGCTGGACCGGTCGGCCCAACGGCATCGTCGGCGGTTTGGGGCAATCCCCCAGCCGTTTCGGACCTTTTGGCCTGGCGAGCCGCACGCCAATGCCTGGGCTCTGGCTCTGTGGAGATTCCATTCATCCAGGTGAGGGAACAGCAGGGGTCACCCTGTCTGCCTTCATGGCTTGCAGACAATTGCTCGCTCAACGCGGCCAAACCCTTGAGCTCAACAGTTAAAACCCTCCGCTACTCCGAAAGGAACTGCGGTCGTAGCGACTGCGTTTTTTCCAGCTCTTTCTCGAGCTGAGCCCAATGCCCCTCAAGGATCGCTTCTTCCAGCTGCTCCAAACTCCAGCGATAAGCCGCTAGGGAGCGAAGCACCGCTTTCGTGTTGTGCGCCGCCATGGCAGTTCCTAAAGCCGGGTTGCCACCCCCCACTCGGCTCGTATCGGCAAAACCGCTCGATGCCAAGGTCCTCGCCAGATCCAGCACAGCAGGATCCCGTTCTTCTCCTACCGCCCGCAATAAAGCAGCACTCACGATGACGGGTAGATGGGAGATCAGCGCCACGGCTTGGTCATGACGGGCCGCATCAGCTGTGAGCCAATGACTACCGAGCCGCAAGGCCAACTGGTGGATCAGCTCAAGCGCCTCTGGATCCGTCGCAGACTCAGGTGTTGACACCCAAGGACGGCCACAAAAAAGTCCTGGAAAACCAGAATCAACCCCTGCTTGAGCCGTTCCCGCCATGGGATGACTCCCCACAAAGCGCGGATGAAGATCGCGCCAAACCGCTAGGACCTCTGCCTTCACAGAGCCCACATCAGTGACCACCGCCTGCTCTGGGAGGGCCTTCAGCAGGCTCTCTTCCGGTGCCAGCAACAAGGCCAAGGGGAGGGCCAGGATCACCAGGTCGCAATCTTGAAGACAGCTGGGATCCGTGCTCACCAGTGGGGCAAGCCCTCTGCTGCGGGCCCGTTCAGCGGTGACTTCACGGTGAACCAGGCCTTGCACCTCAACCCCTTGTTGGCTGAGGTCAAGGGCGATCGAACCACCGATCAAGCCCATCCCCACCACGCCGACGCGCTGGATCGACCACGGCTGCACCGCTTGCCCCTGATCCATCGGATCGATCTCGCTCATTCACCCATGTTGATCGATCGATCCGCATGAACCAAACCCATTCAGGGCACTGCTTAGGCTCCTTGGATGCTGGAAGTCCAAGCCCATCAGCAGCTCAAGCAACTTCTCCATCTCGAGGAGATGCCATGGGAGCACCATCTGACGCTTAGCCGTCTGATCGGTCGCAGCTTGCGCAGACAAGATCGCACCCGCATCCGGTTATCTGCGGGTGAGCGGGATCGCTGGTGGCTGGGGTTGCTCGTTCCTCTTTGCCTGCATTCCGAAGACTGTGTGCTGGTGCTCGATGAACGCCAACGGCAGCGCTTCCTTCAAGTGGAACTGCCCCGTCTTCGCCAGGGTGGCCTAAGGCTTGCCTGTTGGAGAGGCAGCTCTGCTCCCCCCGGGTCACAACTCTGGCTGCTCTCTCCGGCCGAACTGGTCAACGTTCACCGCCAAGGCGGCTTCAAACCTTCGCATCAGTTGATCATTCCTGAAGCGGAATCGTTGGCGCACCACCTGCGCCAAGCGATGGGGCTCACCATCGCAACCCAGGATTGGGATCGGTTGCGTCAGGCCTACCCAACAGCGGGTCCTGCGCTCCTCGACATACACGAGCGCCTCAGCCGCCAATTGTTCGCCGCCTCCAGCCGATCCAGTTGCGAGCTGCCCATGCCAAGCAGCGCATTGGTGAGCCTGCGCGACTTAATCGGTTTGCTTGGGCCTGCGCCAGAGCCCTGGACTGAGTTGTTAACGCTCCAGAGTTCGCAATGGGCCAGCTGGGCGCATCTCGACCACCACCTGCTGCAATGGACTTGGACGCTTCAACCCCTAGAACCGCTGCAAACGCTTCGTTCTCTGCTGGAGCAACACCCTTCGATTCTTCTGCAAACGGATGGTGTATCCCTGGAGCGGCCCAGGCATACCGCTGAACGGACGCCAGAGTCAGAGGCCGTGGTGGACATCCAGCTCCACGATCGAATGCACACGGAACCGCTGCGGTTGTTCGCCCCCAGACGGCAACCGTTACCGAATACGGCGATCTATGCGGAGCATCTGCTCGATCAATGTCGGCGCTTGATTCTTGGGCGTCGCGGACTGACCCTGGTCCTCCTGGACGATCCAGGGCTAAGGCAAAAACTCACCAGCGAGCTCGCTGGAGAATTTGGCAGCAGAGTGATTCATCAAGGCACAGCACCGGAAGCCAATGGAGTGATCTGCTGCAGTTGGTCGTGGTGGATGAACCATCAGAACCAGCTACCGGCCTTGGATCAGCTCATCGTTGCCCTGCTTCCTGTCTCCAGCTTGGAAGATCCGCTCACGGCTGCTCGGGTGGAATCGTTGAAAATGCTCGGGAGGGATTGGTTCCGTGACTTACTTCTGCCGGAAGCGCTAGCAAAGCTGGTTCCAGCGATCGCGCCCTTAAGGCAGAGCGGCGGACGGCTGGCCATTTTGGATGGGAGGGTCCGTGCACGGAGCTGGGGCAAGCAGGTCCTGCGCGCCCTCGAACCCTGGTCTCCCCTCCAGAGGCTGTTGCCGGACTGACACCCTCTCTAGTCTTGATATCTGCCAATCAGCCTGCCTCGATGGGAGAAGCTCGACGTCGCAACAGCCAGGGACTACCTCCCAAGCAACGCAAATCTGACCCCAAGGACAGCGAGCGAATCGTTGCTTGGTTGCCGTTAAACCGCAGCCAATCCCAGCAATTTGTTGCCCTCACAACCCGGGGAGCCTGGATCGGAATTGGAGGGCTGGTGGTGTTTTGGATCGTGGTGCGCTTCATCGGACCGGCGGCGGGCTGGTGGACGCTGGCAGACATGCCCTAACGCTTCAGCCGAAAGCCGCCCAACCAGAAGGCGCTCAACAAAAGCCCGGCCAAAACCTTTAGAATTCCTAAAGGTTTCCTGAACCCGTGATGTTTTCACGCCTTGCCGATCAGTACCGCACCGTCGTTCAAGACTTGGTCATGAGCCTTCATGCCCTTGCTTCAAGTCTTCAAAAGCAAGGGATCGTCGCCACCTGCTACAGCTGCGATGACGGCCAAGGCCACGACGGCCATGGCGCATCGTTCGTAGCCGAACTCGGGGATCAACACCTCGTGCGTTTTCTTGTCTCCGATTTCGGGATCAGCTGGGTTGAATCCCGCAATGGACGAGAACTCGTGAAATTTGAGGGCGCTGAAGCCATTCAGGAGCTTCAACGCATCGCTACCACCATTCAGGAGCGCGCCACCACGGGCAGCACTCCTGAAACCGCCAGCCGTTAAGCAGCCCCATCAACAGCGGACTTTTTATCCGTGTCAGCCGGTTTCGCCGCCGGCTTGGCTGCAGCTGACCGGGCCGCCGCAGCCAAAGGACGCATCGAATTCGCCGTCACTTCCGATCCTTCGGTCAACTTCTGACGCACAAGCACTTCGATGGCCTCCTTGGCATCAGGGTTTTGCTCGAGCCAGCCGATGGTGTTGTCACGACCTTGGCCAATGTTGTCGCCCTCGTAGCTGTACCAGGCCCCTTTGCGCGTCACCACACCCGTTTCCTCGGCCAAGTCGAGAACACATCCGAGCGTGCTGATCCCACGCCCAAACAAAATATCGAACTCAGCAATGCGAAACGGAGGTGCCACCTTGTTTTTCGCCACCTTGACCTTCGCCCGAATGCCGTACTCCTCAGTGCCACGCTTCAGGGTTTGAATCCGGCGAATATCGAGTCTTACCGAGGCGTAAAACTTCAGTGCATTGCCGCCAGTGGTGGTTTCGGGATTGCCGTAGGTCACTCCGATCTTCAAGCGAAGCTGGTTCAGGAAGATCACGGTGCAACCTGACTTGCCAATGTTGCCAGTGATCTTGCGCATGGCTTGGCTCATCAGGCGCGCTTGCGCTCCAACCGCCAAATCCCCCATTTCCCCCTCAATCTCAGCGCGAGGTGTCAGCGCAGCAACCGAGTCGACCACCACAATGTCGACCGCAGCAGAGCGAACCAACTGATCGACGATCTCAAGCGCCATCTCACCCGTATCCGGCTGAGAGACGAGCAGATTTTCGATGTCAACGCCGAGAGAAGCCGCATAGACAGGATCAAGGGCGTGCTCGGCATCGACGAAGGCCGCCACCCCTCCACGCTTTTGCACCTCAGCGATGGCATGAAGCGTGAGCGTGGTTTTTCCTGAACTTTCAGGCCCATAGACCTCTACCACTCGCCCCTTGGGGTACCCACCACCAAGGGCTAGATCCAGAGTGAGAGCCCCCGTGGAGATGGTTTCCACCCGCATTCGGGAGGCATCTCCCAAACGCATGATCGAACCCTTCCCAAAATTTCGCTCGATTTGACCGAGCACAAGGTCCAAGGCCTTGTCCTTTTCCCCTGGACGGGGATTTCCTTGGGAGGACTGAGCGGCTTTCACGTCGGCTGGCATAGCAATGAACAGTTAAGGAGCAAACAGGTGCCGCAGGTCGCCGATTCAGCCGGCGGGAGACCCGCAAACTGAAGTCGACTCAACACTGGACAGATCATCCAGTGCCCCGGCCAACGCCACTTGTCTCATCTAGTACACATGTACGTTATCGAATCAGGGCCAGATCGCCAAGGGGGCTGCGAATTGGCTGGCCGAAAGCAAATCCAGCCCTTCCGGCAACCCCTCTCGGTCCGCCGGACGCAGGTATCCCCAATCGGCCAAAAAGCACTGCAGCCCTTCTAGCCCTGGAGTCTCCAACACCGCTTCAAGGGTGACCCGCCGATCTTCCACAAACCCCCTCAGTGCCCATTCACGGCGCAATCGCACCAATACCTCAGGCTTTGGCCCGGACTCTCTGCCATCAAGGCGTACAGGTCGAAGCTGGAAAGCATCAAGCAACTCGGCCGTGAAATCACGCCCTTTTGTGGTGAGCACTGACCAAGCCACCCCCTCCTCCTCCAAGCGCGACAAACGCTCCGGCACCCCCTCAAACGGCTGATGCAATGCCACCCAGCCGGAACGATCAGCAGACACGGCCTGACGACGAACGCGTTCCAGGGAGTCTTGAAGCAGCGGTGGCTTCCATCCAAACCGATGGAGACCGGCTTGGAGCTGCTGGTCATAATCAGCGGCAAAAGCATCGACACCAAGACGCTGCAACGGTCCATCGGACTCTTGAAGCAAGGCAGCGATCAGGACCATCTCCCAGCCGTGGTGAACCCATGGACGCAACTGACGGAAACTGTTCGGTGTTTGCTCCGGCAGGAGCGCCCCCTGGAGCAAGGATCGGCAAGCTGCTCGGGAACTCGACCAGTATTCGTCCATCCCGTCGAGGATCACCCCGTCGAAATCGAAAACGAGGAGAGGCTGTAGTGACACCGGGAATCCGGAAAAACTGGGCCGCTAGGATTCGAACCTAGGAATGGCGAGACCAAAACCCGCTGCCTTACCGCTTGGCGACGGCCCATTAACCCCAGCTCAGCACCACCAAACTGGTGGTCCCTGCTAGTGCATACATAGTTACCCACAACATAGTGACCTTCGTCAATCCACCTCTCACAACGAATCCCTGATTCAAGGTGGAAACACTCTCAGTCGCCGCTGACCACTGGTGCCATACACATCGCTACGAAGGCGGTAGCGCGTAACGAGCTCTGCCTGCATTTGGCGCACATCGTCGTTGCGGGGAAGCAGCTCCACGGGACGGCCTTGCGGAACCACCACCTGCTCAACGGCCAGACGGCACTCCTCAAGAGCAGCAGAGGCATCGGACTGATCACCAGAGTCCGCAGAGTCTCGATCGCTCACTCCATGATCACGGCGCATCAACAAACGCTCCAAGGCCCTCTCCACTTGAGGGAGGGTGTCGGATTTGATCACCAAGATGGGAACGCCTGCGTCTCTCGCTTGACGACGCAGCTCAGGTTGACGGCCAAGTCCTTGGCGAACGCTCAGCACCACATCGGCCTGCACGAGATCATCCACCGCTTGCACAGCCCAGTCATGTCGGCGAACCGCTTCATCAAGCCGTTGCTCGCTCAGGCCACAACAGAGAACCTGAAGCAGCGCTGACGGCGCCTGAGGCTCCTTTAACGCTGACGGTGCAGACCCCTTCTCCACGGGTTGAAGTGGGTTTGGATCAACAGGATCTGGAAGCGGGACCGGCGCCAAGAAAGGGCGACGCAAGGGCGAAGCAGACACCTGGGGGTCAACGCGCAGAACGCGTCCATCGGAAGCCATCTTCCGCTCTTCAGGGCTGGGAACATGCCCGCGCAGCAAGGCATCAACCGCTCGTCCCACCTCTCGATACACGGCCCAGCAACTACGACTGTGTATCTCAACGGCCATTGAGAAGGTCGGTTCCGCCGCCCGCTCAAGCACCGTTTTCTGACTGCGACGACGACGCGCCTCATCGTCGCCCAGGGTGACGGATTCAATGCCACCAATGAGATCGCACAGGGTTGGATTTTTAATCAGGTTGGACAGGGCATTGCCGTGCGCTGTCGCCACCAACGTCACCCCCCGTTCCGCGATCGTGCGGGCTGCACGCGCTTCCAACTCGGTGCCGATTTCGTCAATCACGATCACCTCAGGCATGTGGTTTTCCACGGCCTCGATCATCACGTGATGCTGAAGCTCTGGGCGTGCCACCTGCATGCGCCGCGCTCGACCAATCGCAGGGTGGGGGATATCGCCATCCCCCGCTATTTCATTGCTGGTGTCGATCACCACAACACGCTTCCCCAGATCATCGGAGAGAACGCGAGCGATCTCGCGCAAAGCCGTTGTCTTCCCGACCCCGGGCCGGCCCATCAGAAGCAAGGACTCACCGCTATCGAGAAGATCGCGCACCATCGCCACCGTCCCGAACACCGCGCGACCAACGCGGCAGGTCAAACCCACCACCTCCCCTCGGCGGTTACGGATGGCACTGATCCGATGCAAGGTTCGCTCAATGCCCGCCCTGTTATCAGAGCCAAACTGGCCGAGACGTTCCACCATCGCCTGCAGATCGGCGCGCGTAATGGTGCTGCTTCCAAGGGGGGTGGACCCACCTGAATATCGAGCTTCTGGAACACGTCCAAGGTCGAGAACCACCTCGAGCAGTTGGTCTCTGGACTCCGGGGAAGCCAACGAGGCTTGAAGCTCTGCTGGAAGCAAAGAAACAAGTCGGTTTAAGTCGTCGGTAATGCGCTCGGTCGTCATGGCTCAGCCGGCCAGCAGTCGGACCGAAAACAGTCATAGCAAGAGGAACAGGAGGTTGGAGTGCGATCAGCTACGCCGCAACCAGGGAGCAATCAACAGGCGAGCAGCTTGCAGAGACTGAGCCCAGCCATCCGGCCAGTCGCGCAAACGACATCCCCGGTCTTGCGCCGCTTGAAAAAAGGGCTGCACCAGCGCCCTCGCCACCCCACCAAAAGCAACACCAGCAGGTCCCATCGCTCCCCCTTGGGATGGCAGCAATCCAACCGTTGCTGTATTGGTCCCACCAGCCAACTGCAAAGGACCAGGCGGCGCCAAGGGCTGAAGCCGCTCCCACAAACCAACGGCGGCACGGGCCGTCCCAACCCCAAGATCACCGCTCATGGGACGACCATCAAGCTGCCAAAGCGGGCGTTGTTGGTGCGCACGCAAGGCTTGATGGCGCTGCCACAGTTCTCTGGAAAGCGACTCCACCGTGACGTGATGGCCTTCCAGTCCACAACTCACTGACAGCCGCCTCAGGGGGACATCCGCGAGACGAACCTGTTCCAGTGTTGCCTCAAAAGCATGCATGCGCCCTGGCGCCGTATGTATTTCCAAAGCATCGGGACGCAAGGATTGAAGAAGGGAAGCCAAGTCATGCAGGCCCACCCGACGATCCAAGGATTGAATGATTTGGGGCGGGCATGCCGGCCAACAGCGACCGCACCCGTAGCAAAGCCGTTCATCAACGCCGACACCTGCCCGGATGGCATCGGCTGGACACACGCGCTCACAAGGCCGTGAGCAATCTGGGGGGCACAGGTCTGGATCAAAAACCGCCTTGCGGAAATGGGCATCATGTCCGTCACTCACACTCACCATCAACCAGGGGCGTCGTCTGGTGCGCTCCCAGGCCCAGTCGAGTCCCTCACGAGCAGCACACACAACGGCAGCGTCTGCAGCCACGTCCACGCAGTGAACGCCTGCAACAGCGAAGAGCGCGCAAAGATCTCCGATCGTGGCCAAATCTTGGTTACTGGCGCCGCAGATCAACTTGACCCAGGATCCATTCGCCAGAGCGAGCTCACCCGGATCCGCTCTCTGCAGAGCAGTGGTCACGGTGGAATTCAGTTGTTCAGAAGCTCATTCATGGGTTGCCAACGAAGGCTTCGCGCGCCTCCCATTTCAACCACCACTTTCAAACGAGGCTCTCGACGACATAGATCACACAGGGCTGACAGTTCTGAGCGCGATAGAACTTGGCCTTCGAGCAGCCATAACGCAACCGGCTTCGTGCCCAACATCGCTTCACCAAGGAGTGGCATCACCTCCTGAACCTCCCCCACAGCGGCACCGCGGCCAACGCTTTGATGCCCGAGGTGGGGCGGACGAATGCCATGTTTTTGGAATAAAAACACCTCTGGATCGCCCAGACCGCGGGCAGAGGAAAGCTGCGTGCGATACCCAGCTCCGCGCAATCGGCGCAACAAACGCGTTTCAGCACCACCCTCGAGGGGCGCAAACACAGCCATGCACCCTGCCGACTCCAGCTCACGGCGGAAACCACGACCAGACAGCAGCAGCGGCATGAAATTGGATCGAATAACAGGATTCTGGCAGTTAAACGCCACCAGTTAGTGACTTGATCGCAATGCTGTAGTGTCTTTGTTTGCACTGTTGAACTGTGCCCGTCCGCTAGCCGGGCCTCCAGATCGCAGAGCAGGTTCGGCGTTTGCGCCGGATCCCTAGGCCAGAGCAGCCTCACCAATTCATTGGTGGCACTGCCGAGAAACTCACCGAGCAAACCATTGCACGGAAAGTCTCAGCCAGCTGATTCGCTCGCTAGCTCCAATCCGCCTTCTTGTTCGCCATTGGCGAGAGGACGACGGTCATGACTGCGTTAATACGATCAGCGCCCTTTTAGGCCTCTTCATTCCTTTGTGAATAAGCGGTTGTTCACGCTGGCGTTCTTACCTCCATGTCTATCGGCATTCTTGGGAAGAAATTGGGCATGTCCCAATTCTTCGACGAGCAAGGAAAAGCCGTTCCGGTCACATTGATCGAAGCGGGTCCTTGCCGCATCACCCAGCTCAAAAGTTCAGACACTGACGGCTACCAAGCCGTACAGATTGGCTTTGGCGACATTCGCGAAAAGCTGATCAATAAGCCTGCGAAAGGCCATCTCGCCAAATCCGGCGAAGATCTCCTTCGCCACCTCTGTGAATACCGCGTCGACGATCTCGACGGGATTCAGGTGGGTGGCGCCATCACCGTTGGTGATTTCGCGGCTGGTCAAAAAGTAGACGTCAGTGGCGACACCATGGGTCGTGGCTTTGCTGGTCTGCAAAAGCGCCATGGTTTCAGTCGTGGTCCTATGACGCACGGCTCCAAAAATCATCGCCAACCCGGTTCGATCGGTGCCGGCACAACGCCAGGCAGGATCTATCCAGGCAAGCGGATGTCCGGTCGCTACGGCGGCAAAAAAATCACCACCCGTGGTTTGACGATCCTGAAAATTGACAGCGATCGCAACCTTCTGGTGGTGAAAGGTTCTGTTCCCGGGAAACCAGGTTCATTGCTGAACATCCGTCCCGCAAACCGGGTGGGCGCCAAGCCCGCTAAAGGAGGTAAGTGATGGCTAACTGCATCGTTCGCGATTGGCAAGGGAAAGAAGCTGGCAAGGCAAGCCTTGACTTGAAGGTTGCCAAGGAAACCAGTGCCCTTGACCTGATGCATCGCGCAGTGCTGCGTCAGCAGGCTCATAGCCGCCAAGGCACCGCAAGCACCCTGACCCGATCAGAGGTGAGAGGTGGTGGACGCAAGCCCTACAAACAAAAAGGTACGGGCCGCGCACGCCAGGGATCTGTTCGCACTCCACTGCGTCCAGGTGGCGGCATCATTTTTGGACCGAAGCCCCGGTCCTACAACCTTGCGATGAACCGTAAGGAACGTCGTTCAGCCCTTCGTACCGCCCTCATGGCGCGTATTGAGGATCTTGTGGTGGTGAAGGATTTCGCCACCACGCTGACGACTCCGAAGACCAAAGAGATCATCGATGCTCTGGGGAGACTTGACGTTTCTGCCACGAGCAAGGTTTTGATCATCCTCACCAATCCTTCCGAAGCGGTGCAACGCTCCATTCGGAACTTGGAGACCGTGAAGCTGATCGCAGCCGACCAACTCAACGTCTTCGATCTGCTCCACGCCAACAAACTGGTTGTGGGCGAGGACGCTCTCGCAAAGATTCAGGAGGTCTACGGCGATGACTGAGCGCTTCACCGGACGTCTGGCCGATGTGATCCGCCGCCCGCTGATCACTGAAAAGGCCACCCGTGCATTGGAACAAAACCAATACACGTTTGAGGTGGACCATCGCGCCGCCAAGCCCGACATCAAAGCTGCAATCGAGCAGCTCTTCGATGTCAAGGTCACGGGCATTAGCACCATGAATCCTCCTCGCAGGAGTCGTCGTATCGGCCGTTTTGCCGGTAAGCGCGCTCAAGTGAAGAAAGCCGTGGTGCGCCTGGCCGAGGGCAACTCCATCCAACTCTTCCCTGAGTCCTGAGGGGGCTGAATCGTCATGGCAATTCGTACTTTCCGCCCTTACACCCCCGGTACCAGAACCCGGGTGGTCACAGACTTCAGTGAAGTCACCGGCCGCAAGCCGGAACGCTCCTTGGTGGTCTCCAAACACCGCCGCAAAGGACGCAACAATCGCGGTGTTATCACCTGCCGCCATCGCGGTGGTGGTCACAAACGCCTCTATCGCTTGGTCGACTTCCGTCGCAACAAGCATGGTGTTACCGCCAAAGTGGCCGCGATTCACTACGACCCCCACCGCAATGCGCGGTTGGCCCTGCTCTTTTACGCCGATGGCGAGAAGCGCTACATCCTGGCCCCAGCTGGGATCAGCATCGGCCAAACGGTGGTTTCAGGCACGGATGCACCGATCGAGATCGGCAATGCCATGCCGCTCTCAGCCGTCCCACTCGGTTCCAGTGTTCATTGCGTCGAGCTTTATGCCGGTCGCGGTGGTCAGATGGTTCGTACCGCAGGTGCGAGTGCTCAGGTGATGGCCAAGGAGGGTGATTACGTCGCCCTCAAGCTCCCCTCCACCGAGGTGCGCCTCGTGAGGCGTGAGTGCTTCGCCACTCTTGGCGAAGTCGGCAACGCCGAAATTCGCAACACCAGCTTGGGCAAGGCTGGTCGCCGCCGTTGGCTGGGGCGTCGTCCCCAGGTCCGAGGCAGCGTGATGAACCCTTGCGATCACCCTCATGGTGGTGGTGAAGGCCGTGCTCCTATCGGGCGCTCGGGACCTGTCACTCCATGGGGCAAACCCGCCTTGGGCCTAAAAACCCGCAAGCGGAATAAGCCCAGCAACAAGTTCGTCCTCCGGAAACGTCGCAAGACGTCCAAGCGGAGCCGTGGCGGACGCGATTCCTGATGTCACTCACCGCTTTGCAGTTCGCTTAATCCGCCATGGGACGTTCTCTCAAAAAAGGCCCATTTATTGCTGACAGCCTTCTTCGCAAGGTTGAAAAGCAAAACGCCGCTGACGACAAGTCAGTGATCAAGACGTGGTCCAGGGCCTCCACAATTTTGCCGATGATGATCGGCCATACCATCGCCGTTCACAACGGCAGAACCCACGTTCCAGTCTTCGTGACTGAGCAAATGGTGGGGCACAAGTTGGGTGAATTCGCACCCACACGCACCTTTAAGGGCCACATCAAAGACAAGAAAGGAGGCCGCTGAGACCATGACAACGTCATCCCCAACGGCAACCACTGCCCAAGCGCACGGCCGCTTTATCCGCGGCTCCGTATCCAAGGTGCGCCGTGTTCTCGATCAAATCCGTGGTCGCACTTACCGCGACGCGCTGATCATGCTCGAGTTCATGCCCTACCGCTCCACCGGTCCGATCACGAAAGTGCTTCGTTCCGCTGTAGCCAATGCTGAGCACAACCTCGGACTTGACCCAGCAACCCTGATCATTTCCCAGGCCACCGCTGACATGGGTCCATCCATGAAGCGGTATCGGCCCCGCGCTCAAGGTCGCGCCTACGCGATCAAAAAACAGACCTGCCACATCAGCATTGCTGTGGCAGGTCAGACCGACTCCTGACCCCCCGAGCACACCGTCTGAATGGGACACAAAATCCATCCAACCGGCTTACGCCTGGGGATCACCCAGGAGCACCGGTCACGCTGGTACGCATCCAGCAAAAATTATCCCGCCCTCCTGCAAGAGGACGATCGAATTCGCAAATTCATCCACAAGAAATACGGCTCTGCTGGCATCAGCGATGTGCTGATCGCCCGCAAGGCTGATCAACTTGAGGTTGAGCTCAAAACTGCACGCCCCGGTGTGCTGGTTGGCCGTCAAGGCAGCGGAATCGAAGATCTTCGCAGCGGCATTCAAAAAACCGTCGGTGACTCGAGCCGTCAGGTTCGAATCAACGTGGTTGAAGTCGAGCGCGTGGACGCTGACGCATTCCTTCTCGCTGAGTACATCGCTCAGCAACTCGAGAAACGCGTGGCCTTCCGCCGCACCATCCGCATGGCCGTTCAGCGCGCTCAACGAGCCGGCGTCCTTGGCCTAAAAATCCAAGTCAGCGGCCGTCTCAATGGCGCAGAAATCGCTCGTACTGAATGGACGCGAGAAGGACGTGTGCCCTTGCACACCCTTCGCGCCGAAATTGATTACGCCACCAAAGTGGCCAGCACGACCTATGGCGTTCTGGGCATCAAGGTTTGGGTCTTCAAGGGAGAAGTTTTGAGCGACGACTCCCAACAGCAGATCCCGGTGGGAGCCAATCCCCGCCGTCGGGCCGGTCGTAGGCCCCAACAGTTCGAAGACCGCTCAAACGAGGGTTGAACCGGAGGCCTAAACCATGCTGAGTCCCAAAAGAGTCAAATTCCGCAAACAACAGCGAGGCCGCATGCGCGGTGTCGCCACCAGAGGTAACACCATTGCCTTTGGTGAGTTTGCCTTGCAAGCCCAAGAATGCGGCTGGATCACTTCGCGTCAAATCGAAGCCAGCCGACGTGCCATGACCCGCTACGTCAAACGTGGTGGAAAAATCTGGATTCGAATCTTTCCGGACAAGCCCGTCACCATGCGCCCCGCTGAAACCCGTATGGGTTCCGGTAAGGGCAACCCAGAATTCTGGGTTGCGGTGATCAAGCCCGGCAGGATTCTGTTCGAGATGGGCGGTGAAGAAATCACCCCTGAGATTGCGAAGGAAGCCATGCGCCTAGCGCAATACAAGCTCCCGATCAAAACAAAGTTCATCGCACTCGATGAACAGGAACAGCCAGCCGGCACCAAGGCTGCTGCTACTTCAACCGTGGAGTCCTGACCATGGCACGTCCTACAGCAACAGATCTGCGCCAATTGTCTGACGCAGATGTCACCGAACAAATTGACGGCCTCCGCCGCGAATTGTTCGAACTCCGATTCCAGCAGGCCACCCGCCAGCTGGGCAACACGCACCGCTTCAAGGAGAGCCGTCTCAAACTGGCTCAGTTGCTGACGGTGCAATCGGAGCGCAAGCGCTCCGCTGCTTCCTGATCCTTAAGGAGAACCTTCCATGGCACTCAAAGAAAGGGTCGGCACCGTCGTCAGCGACAAGATGGACAAAACGGTGGTTGTGGCGGTGGAGAACCGCTTCCCCCACCCCATCTATCAAAAGACGGTCAGCCGCACCACCCGCTACAAAGCCCACGATGAAGACAACGCCTGTCGCGTCGGTGACCGTGTCCGAATTACCGAGACACGTCCACTCAGCCGCCACAAGCGCTGGGCCATTGCTGAAGTCCTCAGTCAAAGCCCTAAAGCTGAGGAGGTCTCCAAATGATTCAGCAGGAAACATTCCTCACGGTTGCTGATAACAGTGGCGCCAAACGGATCCAATGCATTCGCGTTCTCGGCACCAATCGCCGCTACGCACACGTTGGTGATGTAATCGTGGCCACGGTGAAGGATGCGATGCCCAACATGGGTGTCAAAAAGTCCGACATCGTCAAAGCCGTTGTGGTTCGGACCAAAGCCACGATGCGTCGCGATACGGGTAACTCCATTCGTTTTGATGACAACGCAGCCGTGATCATCAACGACGACAAAAATCCCAAAGGCACTCGCGTCTTTGGACCTGTCGCCCGTGAATTGCGTGAACGCAGTTTCACCAAAATCGTGTCCCTCGCTCCGGAGGTGATCTGAAATGGCTACCGCAACATCCAAATCAGCCCCAGCTGAGCGCATCAAGATGCGCCTTCGCAAAGGTGACACCGTTCAGGTGATTGCCGGCAAAGACAAAGGCAAAACAGGAGAAGTCCTGCGCACTTTTCCAAACGAAAACCGGGTGATCGTGGAGGGACTCAATATGAGAACCCGTCACGTCAAGCCAACCCAGGAAGGTGAAACTGGACGAATTGTCACTGAAGAAGCATCCCTGCATGCTTCCAACGTGATGTTCTATTCCACAACCAAAAAGGTTGCCAGTCGCATTGAACTGATTACCGAAAAAGACGGCAGCAAAAAGCGCCGCCTTAAGAAAACAGGCGAAGTGATCGACTGATCACCTCAATCGCTCTTCTGACCAAGCCCAGAAGTCCTTTCCCCCAGCCATGTCACTAAAACAGCGCTATCGGGAGACCATTCAGCCAAAATTGCTGAAAGATTTGAGTCTCTCCAACATTCATGAAGTTCCCAAGGTGCTGAAAGTCACCGTTAACCGCGGACTCGGCGAAGCAGCCACCAATGCAAAGTCTCTCGAGGCTTCGGTGAACGAATTGGCCCAAATCACAGGCCAAAAAGTTGTCATCACCAGAGCCAAGAAAGCCATTGCAGCTTTCAAAATCCGCCAGGGAATGCCGATTGGATGTGCTGTCACCCTCCGGGGTGATCGCATGTATGCGTTTCTAGAACGCTTCATCAACTTGGCGCTGCCCCGCATTCGGGATTTTCGAGGCGTTAGCCCGAAAAGCTTCGATGGCCGTGGGAATTACACCGTGGGAGTTAGAGAGCAAATCATTTTCCCTGAGATCTCTTTCGACAAGATCGACGCCATCAGAGGCATGGACATCACAATCGTGACGTCTGCCCGCACGGATGAAGAGGGCCGGGCCCTCCTCCGCGAGATGGGAATGCCATTCCGCAGCAACTGAGCCCCCCTCGGAAACCACTATGGCTAATCACGACCCAATTTCCGACATGCTCACTCGCATCCGCAATGCGAGTGAAAAACGTCACGAGTCCACAAAAGTTCCAGCTTCTCGCATGTCCCGCAGCATTGCCAAAGTGCTGCAACAAGAGGGATTTATCGCTGAAATCAGCGAGCAAGGCGAGGGTGTCCGCACCGAATTGGTGCTGGAGCTCAAGTACAGCGGCAAACACCGCCAACCCACCATTCGCTCCATGCAACGGGTCAGCAAGCCTGGCCTTCGCATTTACAAAAACACGCGCGGCCTGCCCAAGGTCCTCGGAGGACTAGGGGTAGCCATCATCTCCACCTCCAAGGGTGTGATGAGCGACCGCGACGCCCGCAAGCAAGGCGTGGGCGGCGAAGTGCTCTGCTACGTCTATTGACCCGGAACCTGAACCATGTCACGTATTGGTAAAAATCCAATCCCCATTCCCGACAAGGTGAATGTCACACTCGACGGCCTCGCCGTCACTGTGAAGGGGCCCAAGGGTGAGCTCAAACGCACCCTTCCTGTTGGTGTGAGCGTTAACCAGGTGGATAACTCCATCGTGGTGGCACCCACCAGCACAAAACGCAGTTCCCGTGAACGCCACGGTCTGTGCAGAACTCTCGTCGCCAACATGGTGATCGGAGTGAGTCAGGGCTACTCCAAAAAGCTGGAGATCGTTGGCGTGGGCTCCCGAGCCCAGGTCAAAGGCAAAACCCTTGTGGTGAGCGCTGGCTACAGCCACCCCGTTGAAATGGTGCCCCCTGAAGGCATCACCTTCGCGGTGGAAGGCAACACCAACGTCACCGTTTCAGGCACCGACAAGGAATTGGTTGGCAATGAAGCCGCCAAGATCCGCGCCATCCGTCCTCCCGAGCCTTACAAAGGCAAAGGAATTAAATATGCGGGCGAGCGCATCCTGCGTAAGGCAGGCAAGTCGGGCAAGAAGTAATTCCCTGCCAGACACCCTTCAGCTTTACCCACCATGTCGACCCTCTCCCGCAAACAGCAGACCCAGAAACGCCACAGGCGTCTGCGTCGCCATCTCAGTGGCACTGCCGATCGTCCCAGACTGGCCGTGTTTCGCTCCAACAGTCACATCTACGCTCAGTTGATCGACGACGATGCGCAGAGCACCCTGTGTTCTGCGTCAACGCTCGACAAAGATCTGCGATCCAGCCTCAAAGCTGATGGCAGCAGCTGTGATGCCTCCGGTGCCGTTGGCGACTTAGTGGCCAAACGTGCCATCGCCAAAGGCATCCAACAAGTTGTCTTCGATCGAGGCGGCAACCTGTACCACGGCCGAGTGAAAGCTCTTGCCGATGCCGCCCGGGAAGCGGGCCTTCAGTTCTGATCCTGCTCTCACTATGACGACCGAACCCAACAACCAGACCACCTCCAACGACGTGCCATCGGCTTCTGACGTTCCGGCAGCAGCTGAAGGTCAAGGCCAACAACAGGAGCAGCGCCGCGGAGGCGGAGGCGGCCGCGGTGACCGTCGCGGCGGTCGCGGCGACCGTCGCCGTGGCCAAGAACGTGATTCCGAATGGCAAGAGCGCGTTGTGCAGATCCGCAGGGTCTCCAAAACCGTGAAGGGCGGCAAAAAGATGAGCTTTCGCGCCATCGTTGTTGTCGGCAACGAACGCGGTCAGGTCGGCGTTGGTGTCGGCAAGGCCGGCGATGTCATCGGTGCGGTTCGCAAGGGAGTTGCTGATGGCAAAAAGCACTTGGTGAAAGTGCCTCTGACCCGCCACAACTCGATCCCGACCCTGTCGAATGGTCGTGACGGCGCAGCGAGTGTTCTCATTCGTCCCGCCGCACCTGGTACCGGTGTAATTGCCGGTGGATCCATCCGCACGGTGCTCGAACTCGCAGGCATTAAAAATGTCTTGGCGAAACGCCTAGGAAGCAAAACCCCTCTTAATAACGCTCGGGCTGCCATGGTGGCCCTGCAACTTCTCCGCACCCACAAGGAGACAGCCAAGGAACGGGGGATCTCCCTCGAGCAGATCTACTCCTGATTTCCCCCATGACTCTCAGACTCGACTCTCTCAAACCCAACAAAGGTGCTCGTCGGCGCAAATTGCGTAAGGGCCGTGGTATTGCAGCCGGTCAGGGTGCTAGTTGCGGTTTCGGTATGCGCGGACAAAAGTCCCGCTCAGGCCGTCCCACCCGTCCTGGATTTGAAGGCGGCCAGATGCCGCTTTATCGCCGGGTGCCGAAGCTCAAGCATTTCACCCTGATCAATCCGAAGTCATTCACCGTTCTGAACGTGAGTGCTCTGAACGACATCAAGGCTGGCAGCACCGTCAATCTCGACTCGCTCGTCAAAGATGGCATTGTCACCAGCCCTAAGAGTCCCCTCAAGATTCTTGGCAACGGTGAATTGAAAGCCAAGCTCACCGTTCAGGCAGCGGCCTTTACGGCCTCTGCTCGCGCCAAAATCGAAGCCGCCGGTGGGACCTGCGAGGTTCTCGACTGATCTCGCCAATACGATCTGCTCCGCGCAGATCTAAGGTCTGAGCCGTCCCACTGGATTCCGGTCCTGGGACGGCTTTGCTGCATCAGCCCCATTCTTTTCTTCCTTCTCCATGCTTGTCAGTCGGGGACGCAACCCCAGCGCCACTGAAGTGATTACCCAGTTGGTGCAGAACCCTGAGCTGCGCGGCCGGGTTCTCACAACCTTGGGGTTGCTCATGCTTGTCAGGCTGGGGATCTACATCCCCATGCCTGGGATCGATCGCGTTGCCTTTGAACAATTTATTGAGCAGGGAGGAACACTCATTGGCTTCCTTGACATTTTCACTGGAGGCGGAATCTCCACCCTTGGGGTGTTTGCCCTAGGCATCCTGCCTTTCATTAACGCCTCGATCATCATCCAACTGCTCACAGCGTCGCTCCCCCAACTCGAGGACCTACAGAAAAACGAAGGCGAGGCTGGTCGGCGAAAAATCGCCCAAATCACTCGCTATGTGGCGCTGGGCTGGGGAACGGTGCAAAGCGTCATTTTTGCGATGATCCTGCGCCAATACGCCGTTGAAGGATTAAGCGACGTCGTCTTTGTCGTCCAAACAGCGCTGGCCTTGGTGACAGGCTCGATGATCGTGATGTGGCTCAGTGAAGTGATCACGGAACGAGGCATCGGACAGGGGGCCTCCCTTGTGATCTTTTTGAATATCGTCGCCACCCTCCCGAAGGCCTTGGGGTCAACGATTGAGAAGGCTCAGACAGGAGACCGAGGAGATGTTGTCGGGATCATTGTGCTCGTCTTGGTTTTCCTAATCACCATTGTTGGAATCATCTTTGTTCAGGAAGGCGCTAGACGCTTACCCATCGTCAGTGCCAAGCGCCAGGTAGGGGGGACAGCGCTCCTCCCAAGTCGTCAGAGCTATCTCCCCCTCAAGCTCAATGCCGGTGGCGTGATGCCGATTATTTTCGCGTCAGCGCTGATCTTTTTGCCGATCACGATCGCGAACGTCACCAATAATCCAATCCTGATTCGAGCGGCGAGCGCCTTAAATCCGGGCGCAGCCAATCCATGGCCTTACGCGCTCGTGTTCTTCTCCCTGATTTTGGGATTCGCCTATTTCTATTCATCGCTCTCTCTCAATCCGAGTGACATTGCCACCAACCTCAAACGAGGCGGAGTTGCCATCCCAGGAGTGAGGCCTGGTAGTGCAACAGCTGCCTATCTGGAGGGGGTTAAAAATAGATTGACCCTTCTTGGCGGACTTTTCCTTGGCGCTGTGGCCATTATTCCCTCAGCCGTTGAGAGGGCCACGGGAGTCACAACCTTCCAAGGGCTTGGTGCCACCTCACTTCTGATCCTCGTTGGTGTCGCGATCGACACCGCCAAGCAAGTTCAGACCTACGTGATCTCCCAGCGCTACGAAGGACTTGTTCGCCAATAAGGCATTCACAATCCAGTCAATCCAATTTCCATGAAACAACGACTGCTTTTCTTAGGCCCTCCCGGCGCTGGAAAAGGAACCCAAGCGGCACTGTTATGTGATCGTCATGGCTTACGTCACCTCTCCACTGGTGATCTTCTTCGCGCGGAAGTGTCGGCGGGAACCGAACTGGGCAAAGAAGCCGAAACCGTGATGAATCGTGGAGAGCTGGTGAGCGACGCGCTCGTGCTAGCCATCGTGAAAGCCCAGCTTGGAGCCCTGAATGGTCAGGGATGGTTGTTGGATGGATTCCCACGCAATGTTGCCCAGGCTGAAGCGCTCGATCCGCTCCTCAAGGAGCTCAACCAACCCATCGAAGCCGTCGTGCTTCTTGAGCTAGATGACGCCGTCCTGATCGAACGCTTGTTATCCAGGGGGCGAGACGACGACAACGAAGCCGTGATCCGCAATCGACTCGTGGTTTATGCAGACAAAACCGAGCCCCTGATTGATCATTACCGACAGCGGGGTCTGCTGCAATCGGTGGAAGCCCATGGCAGCATCGAAGCGATCACTGAGCGCATCGAAGGTGTTCTTTCCTAGGTCGCTGTGGTAAATTCGCTGTTTGGAATTTTGGAGAGCCACACCCCATGAAGGTGCGCGCCTCGGTCAAGAAAATGTGTGAAAAGTGCCGGGTGATTCGTCGCCACGGCCGGGTGATGGTGATCTGCCCAAACCCTAAGCACAAGCAGCGCCAGGGATGATCCCTCGCTCCACACTCTGACCGCATCATTCGCTGCCAACAGGCGGCAACTGTCCCCCCTCGATTATTTGCTCAGTGGCAAGGATTGCTGGTGTTGACATTCCCCGCGACAAGCGGATCGAAGTCGCACTTACTTACATCTACGGAATCGGCTCAACTCGGGCCAAGACCATCCTCACCAAAGCCGGAGTCAACCCTGACATCCGCGTGAAGGATCTCGAGGACAACGATGTGCAGAAACTGCGCAACGCCACTGAGTCCTTCACAATCGAGGGAGATCTACGGCGTCAAGAGGGCATGGCCCTCAAGCGCCTGCAAGACATTGGTTGCCTGCGTGGGCGTCGTCATCGGATGAGCCTTCCCGTGCGCGGTCAACGCACCCGCACCAACGCCCGCACCCGCCGTGGCGCCAGGAAGACCGTGGCCGGCAAGAAGAAATAAGCCTGCCCGATTCAATCGGTCTCTCTCTTCATTCATTACAGCCCTACCCCCCTCAGGCTCTAGCCCATGGCCAAGCCCGCAAAGAAATCAGGCCCCAAAAAGGCCAAGCGCAACGTCCCCAACGGAGTTGCCCACATTCAAAGCACGTTCAACAACACGATCGTGTCCATTACAGACACCACCGGAGAAGTTATCTCCTGGTCGTCTGCTGGAGCCAGTGGGTTTAAAGGGGCTCGCAAGGGCACCCCGTTTGCTGCACAGACCGCAGCAGAAGCTGCCGCTCGCCGCGCTCTCGAGCAAGGCATGCGTCAAATTGAAGTCCTTGTTCGTGGACCTGGTTCCGGACGGGAAACAGCCATTCGCGCTCTTCAAGTTGCTGGCTTGGAGATCACCCTGATCCGCGATGTGACTCCCCTACCCCACAACGGGTGCCGCCGCTCCAAGCGGCGTCGTGTCTGAAGATCTCAGCGAATTAGCCCAGGCCCACTTCACTCTCTCCGCTTCAGCCCGTGTTGCAATACCAGATCGACCGTATCGAGCATCAGATCACAGATGATCGCTCGCAGACCGGTGTTTTTCTCATCGGTCCCCTCGAGCGTGGTCAAGCAACGACTCTCGGGAACTCCCTCCGACGGATGCTCATGGGCAACCTCGAGGGCACAGCCGTTACCGCTGTCCGCATTGCTGGAGTTAATCACGAGTACGCCACCATTCCAGGTGTGCGCGAAGACGTGCTTGACATTCTCCTCAACTGCAAGCAACTCACGGTTAATAGCCGTACAGACGTACTGGAAATCGGCCGTCTGATCGTCTCGGGGCCTGCAACCGTAAAAGCCAAGGACTTGCAGTTCTCATCCCAAGTACAAGTGGTGGATGGTGAGCGTCCGATTGCCACTGTCAGCGAAGGGCACAGCCTCGAACTGGAAGTTCATGTTGAGCGCGGCGTCGGCTATCGCCCTGTTGATCGCCATAACGAAGACACGAGCGCCATTGATCTCCTTCAGATCGATGCTGTGTTTATGCCTGTTCACCGCGTGAATTTCACGACGGATGAAACCGCTGTTGCCGAGGGTGGATCTGCCCGCGAACGACTCCGCATGGAAGTCGTGACCGATGGATCGATGACCCCGGATGACGCGATTGCCCAGGCTGCCAATCAGCTCATTGAGCTGTTCCAGCCTCTTGCCACCGTCACCATGGTGGAAGAGCCAGGGATAGAGCCTGAGCCTTCTGCCGAAGCTCAAATCCCCCTCGAAGAGCTTAATCTTTCTGTTCGGGCTTACAACTGTCTTAAGCGCGCCCAGGTGAATTCAGTCTCTGACCTGATGGGTTTCAGTTACGAAGATCTTCTCGAGATCAAAAACTTTGGCTCGAAGTCAGCTGATGAAGTGATCGAAGCTCTCGAGCGCATCGGCATTTCGATCCCCCAAAGTCGCACTAGCGTCTGACCCCTCCTTCCTTCAGTTTTCTCTTAGAACCATGCGCCACCAATGTCGAGTTCCCCTGCTGGGCCGCCCGGCTGACCAACGCAAGGCGTTGCTTCGCGGACTCACAACACAGCTCATCCGCGAAGGCCGGGTGACGACAACCAAAGCAAGAGCCAAGGCTCTGCGTGATGAAGCCGAACGGATGATCACGTTGGCCAAGAACGGAAGTCTCGCCTCCAGGCGTCGCGTTCTGGGCTATGTCTACGACAAGCAGTTGGTCCACGCCCTCTTCGACAAGGCCCCAACGCGCTACGGCGATCGGAACGGCGGATACACCCGCATCACCCGCACGGTGCCTCGGCGTGGCGACAACGCTGAGATGGCCATTATTGAGCTGGTCTGATTCACCCAATCAACACAGCTTCATCCGTGTTGCCTGTGGCCCTAAATCCCTCGTCTGAGGCTGAAAGTCCAATTCTTCAGAGAATTGCGATCAGCTTGCAGTACGAGGGATCTTTTTTTTGTGGTTGGCAGCGTCAGACCCAAGGACGGGGTCAGAGCGTGCAGGCCGTTCTGGAAAAAGCCATTGCAGCCCTCGATCCACACCGACCCGTTAAGGCCATCGCCGCGGGGCGAACCGATGCCGGTGTTCATGCTTCAGGCCAAGTTGTCCACTTTGACTGCAGTGGGCCGATACCAGCGAGTCGCTGGGCACCAGCACTGAATGGGCGCCTGCCTGGGAGCATCCGTGTGCGCGAAGCCATCGAGCGCCCTCTGACTTGGCATGCTTGCTATTCGGCCATCTATCGGCGCTACCGATACACGATTTATAACGGCCGCCGGCCCAATTTATTTTTGGCTCCCTGGAGTTGGCATCGCTACCAGAGGCGACTCGATGAGCAAGCGATGGCGCAAGCGCTCTCTGCATTGAAAGGAGAGCATGATTTCGCGGCCTTTCAACGCGCAGGCAGCCGCCGATCTCATTCAAGGACAACTATCCAAGACGTCAACATTGAGCGAGACGGCGATCTCTTATGCGTGGAGATTCAGGCCAGCGGCTTCCTCTATGGAATGGTTCGACTCCTGATGGGGCAACTCATCTCCGTCGGCGAACACCGCCTCACCCCGCAAAGATTTGAACAGCGTTGGCGGGAACGTCGTCGAGACGAAGTGCGAGAAGCCGCCCCACCCCATGGCCTCTGCCTGCTGCGAGCTGGATACCCGGAGGATCTATTCAGCAAAGGTGGCTGGTACGATTGCCAACCGCGGTTTGCTTTGGCGACGTGCGATCCTCCTCCGGATCCTCCGCCTTGGCCGCAAAACCAATAAGCCCATTGCCTGAGGAAGCCCGCTGCCCCGGTCTAGGAATCAAAAACCAAGACCAGTGACAAGGTAAACTCGATCTTTGAGCTTTGATCAGATCACTCAAGTGATCTGATGCTCCCTGCCCAGCTCCGCCGCTTGCGACGGGGTATACGAGAACCGGCATGCCGGCGCGATGAACAAGACCTCCGTTCCCTCCATTGATTCGATCGACCGCCAGTGGTATCTGGTTGACGCAGAGAATCAAACCCTCGGTCGCCTAGCGACTGAAGTGGCTGCTGTGCTGCGTGGAAAAAACAAAGCCAGCTTCACTCCTCACCTCGACACTGGCGATTTTGTCATCGTGGTGAATGCGGACAAGATCCGAGTTTCAGGCAAGAAGCCCCAGCAGAAGCTGTATCGCCGTCACTCAGGCCGTCCAGGTGGCATGAAGGTTGAAACCTTCGAGCACCTCCAGGAGCGTCTTCCAGAGCGCATCGTTGAGAAAGCGATCAAAGGGATGCTTCCCCACAACGCCCTGGGCCGCCAGTTGTTCCGCAAACTCAAGGTTTACAAGGGCACCGAGCATCCCCATGCCGCCCAGCAACCCAAGACCCTTCAGCTCGACCCTGCCGCTTCCGCACAATGAGTAGCTCAAACAACGCCGTCGTTTATTGGGGCACAGGTCGCCGCAAGACCTCCGTCGCCCGTGTTCGCTTGGTTCCCGGCAATGGCACGATCACCATTAATGGACGCCCTGGCGACAACTATCTGAATTACAACCCCGCCTACTTGGCTGCGGTGAAAGCCCCTCTTCAGACCCTGGGACTCAGCACCGAGTACGACGTTCTTGTGAACGTGCGCGGCGGTGGCCTGACAGGTCAGGCGGATGCCATTAAGCAAGGAGCTGCACGAGCACTCTGCGAACTCTCGGTCGATAACCGCAAGCCACTCAAAACCGAAGGACATCTCAGCCGAGATCCTCGTGCGAAGGAACGTCGCAAGTACGGACTGAAGAAAGCACGTAAAGCGCCTCAGTTCTCCAAGCGCTGATTTTCACCAGATCACCCATTTTTTTGTTTTCCCATGCCTAAGCCCGACATTCACCCAACCTGGTATCCGGATGCAAAGGTGATTTGCAACGGTGAAGTTGTCATGACCACCGGCTCCACCCAGCCTGAAATCAATGTTGATGTCTGGAGTGGAAACCATCCATTCTTTACCGGCACGCAGAAGATTCTCGACACCGAAGGCCGTGTGGATCGCTTCATGCGCAAGTACGGCATGGGCAGTGTTAACAACACCACCTCCGAGACAAAGGACGCCAAAGACGAGACTTCCAAAGAGTCCTGAGCGCTCATAACGCCCATCAGTTCCCGGAACTCGTGAGCCCAACCTCCTCTCGCAGAACGTGTCTGCGCTTGGGGGTTTTTTGATTACTGCTCCCTGAGGGGATGGACACAACAACTCTGATCAGTCGCTTGGAAGCGGCAACCAGCAGCTTCCACAATTTGGAGCGACAGCTGGCAGATCCCGATGTGGCCGCTGACCCACAGCGGCTAGAAACCATTGCCCGTGAGCGTTCACGCCTGGAACCTCTGGTTCTCGATTACACCAGCCTTCAGAAGGTAGAAGCCGAGCAAGTTCAAGCCAAAAGCCTGCTGAAAGAAAGCCGTGGTGATGCAGCCATGGAAGAGTTGGCCCAACAGGAGCTTCAAGAACTCGATCGCCACCATGCCGATCTGATTCAAAGGATCACCCTGGCTTTGTTGCCAAAGGATCCCAGAGACGAGCGCAGCGTGATGCTGGAAATCCGTGCTGGGGCTGGTGGAGATGAAGCCTGTCTTTGGGCTGGAGACTTAGCGCGCATGTATGAGCGCTTCAGCAGTCGACGGGGATGGAGTGTGAAACCGGTTAGCGCGAACGAAGCTGATTTAGGTGGCTACAAAGAATTGATTCTTTCGGTGAAGGGGGATGCCGTCTTCAGCGAACTGAAATTTGAAGCCGGCGTGCATCGGGTGCAAAGGGTGCCCTCCACAGAATCCCAAGGACGGGTTCACACCTCGACAGCCACGGTTGCCGTGATGCCAGAGGCTGATCCGGTTGAAGTGGAGATCGACCCCCGCGACCTGGACATCAGCACCGCCAGGTCGGGCGGCGCCGGCGGCCAAAACGTCAACAAAGTCGAAACGGCGGTTGACCTGATGCACAAACCAACCGGCATCAGGGTGTTTTGCACCCAGGAGCGCTCGCAAATGCAAAACCGCGAACGCGCCCTCGAGATTCTGCGCGCCAAGCTCTACGAACGCCAACTTGCTGAGGCCAATGCCAGCGAACGATCAGCTAGGCGCGCCCAAGTGGGCACGGGGGATCGCAGTGAAAAAATCCGCACTTACAACGCCAAAGACAACCGGATGACAGATCACCGGCTCGGACGCAACTTCAGTCTTGATCCCGTACTGGAGGGTCAAATGGATGATGTCATCGATGCCTGCATCGCCGAAGAACAACGAGGCAAACTCGCCGACCTCAGCGAACAGGCTGATTGAACGGAGATCGATTAAGCACCGATCACATACTTGGCCCATTCGAGATAGCGACCAGAGTCGATCTGGCGTACGGCTTCAAAGCTGAGGCTGCTATGCGGACGACGTGGCACACGATTGAGGGGCATCCCCGCCTCCTCAGGCGTTCGGCTGCCCTTGCGAACATTGCAGCTCAAGCAAGCGGTGGTGATGTTGTCCCAACTATCACCACCGCCACGGCTGCGGGGCATGACGTGATCGATGGAGAGCTGCTCCGTGCGCGAGCCGCAGTACTGACAGCAATGGTTGTCCCTCTGAAACACGTTTCGACGCGTCAAGGGAAGTTGGCGAAAAGGCACCCTTACGAACTGAACAAGACGGATCACCGTCGGCAGATGGGTGCCTTGACGGATCAACTTGCTTTGGTCGTGCTCCAATCCTTCCGCTTTTCCTTTCATCAACATCACCATGGCTCGCCGCCAAGTTGTGATGTTCAGGGGTTCATAGGAGGCGTTGAGAACCAGAACTTGGCCCATTCCAACCCTCCAATAATGGGCATGCTATCGAGAATCACAGGGACGTCTCTGTGATCTTCACTACCCTGCTCGCATGCGAGATCAGATCGCCGACAACCAAAACTCTCCCTGGATTCAGAATCCAGCGGAGGCCAACCCACGCCAGCGCGCCTGGCTAGAGGTGTCGGCTTCTGCCATCGAAACGAATGCCCGTGCTCTAAAACGCCACCTTGGTCCTTCCTGTGATCTGATGGCTGTCGTCAAAGCAGACGGCTATGGCCACGGAGCAGAAACCGTGGCCATAGCCTCTGTTCGTGGTGGTGCCACGAGCTTTGGGGTGGCAACACTCCAGGAGGGGATCGACCTTAGGAATGCAGGGCTTGATCAGCCGGTGCTGGTGTTGGGGCATCTCTCCCAGCCCGATGACCTCAGAGCCTGCCTGCAATGGCGGCTGATGCCTACCCTCAGCAGTATGCGTGAGGCCTTGCTCTGTCAAAACCTGGCGGATAGCAGTGGGCGACGTTTCCCCGTGCAACTCAAGCTGGACACGGGGATGACCCGCCTGGGCTGTGACTGGAAGGAGGGCAACCGGCTGGCCCACGCCATCCAACAGCTGGATCAACTCCACCTTTGTGGCATTTACAGCCACCTAGCCCTAGCGGATGGAGAACGCGACGGACATGCAGGCCAGGTCACCACGCTCCAGGCAGAACGCTTCGAAAGCTTCACACGCGAACTGCGAAGCCCAACCTTGAAGCGGCATCTGGCCAACTCAGCAGGGACCCTGCGGGATTCGCGCCTTCACCACGACCTTGTGCGCGTGGGACTCGCTCTCTACGGTCACTGCCCCAGCGAACATCTCGATGGGATTCTCAACCTGGAGCCTGCGCTGAGCGTTAAAGCCAAAGTGAGCCTGATCCGCGAGGTCCCTCCAGGGGTTGGCGTCAGCTATGGGCATCGCTTTGTCACCAAGCGGCCCAGTCGTCTGGCCGTTGTCAGCATCGGCTACGCCGATGGAGTGAGCCGCTGCCTTTCGGGCCGCATTCATGCGCTGCATGATGGCCACACGCTTCCTCAAGTGGGAGCCATCACCATGGATCAGCTGATCCTCGATGCCACGGAGCACACGGGCCTGGAAAGCGGTGATGTTGTCACCCTGCTAGGCCGCGATGGCGAACAAACCATCAGCCCTCGGTCCTGGGCGGAACTTGCCGATTCCATCCCCTGGGAAGTGCTCTGCAGTTTCAAACATCGCTTGCCGCGCTTAGTGATCTGAGCATTTGGCACACCTCTTGGTAAGATGACCTGGCTGCTGGAGAGGTGGCTGAGTGGTTGAAAGCGGCTCCCTGCTAAGGAGTTACAGGAGGCAACTTCTGTCGAGGGTTCGAATCCCTCCCTCTCCGTTTTAAACAATTCTCTGTTGCCACTTCACTTGACGGTGAATGCAAACATGGAATCCATAGAGATTGTTCACGAAGTACTTCACGCCTTCATGACCGATTCCCAACTCTGATCAAAAAAGTATTATTCAAATCTTTTAAAAGAACCTCTAAAGATTTTCAGGATTCGGCAACTTTCAGCCAAAATCTCCATACCAAGACCCAAGCAGCTACAGACCTGGGAGACAATATTTCTTTACGACTACCTACGCAATAACCATGAGCACGCATCAACCTGATTCACCGCTATGCCGCAAACATCTGTGCGATTCATCAAAGATTTAACTTTCAGATCACCAGTCGAATGAAACCCTTCATCGACCCAAACCAGCGCTTTACAAGCAAGAGATCAAAACAAAATCAATGCAAAGCCATAGCACTTCAAAAGATGCACATATCAGCTAAAAGCTGCAACAACAGCACTATTTCTTACTAAGGCAAGCACTATGAATGCAGGCAATTAATTACTTAGAAGACCTAGCGAAAAGCAGCTAACTCCCTCGCGATCCCCGGCAACAACTGGTTGTCATTGGCACGTTCATGACCCACGCTGAACACCACCAGCATCTGGGCTATGCCCTCAGGATCAGTCCACCAAGCGGCGTCATGCCTGGCCTGACTCATCCATCCGGCTTTGCTCCATAGCCTGCTGTTCTCTGGTAGGCCTTCGCCCAGAAAACCATCTACCTGATTTTCAGGATCAGCGCTCCTCTCGTCCGGATCTAAAGAGCGTGCGAGCGCTGAACGCAGCCGATGACAAGCCGGTGGGGAGAGCAGGCCGTCGGTCATCACCGCCTCTAACAACCGAGAGACGGCAGCAGTTGTTAAGGCATTGCGGTTGCTGTTGTTCTCGCCATAAAACCTCTGTTCCCTCCCATAGGGCCCATCCCCCCAGGTTTTCTGGCAACAGTTCACCCGTTCAAACTCAGCCCAGCCAAAATCCGACAACCACTCATTCACCAATTGACGCTGACGCTGCCAGCTCACCCATGCTTCGCCCTGCAGGTCTGGCCCACTGGAGGTGCCCGTCAGATAGTCCATCACCAATCCAGTGGCATCGTTGCTGGACAGAGCGATCATGTCGTTGACGGCACGCCGTAACTCCGCCGTTTCCAGAAGGAGACCCTTTTGCAGCCAAGCCTCAACCGCAACGGCATAAACCAATTTCACAACGCTCGCTGGATAGAGCGGTTTCTGATCAGCCCAGGCAGCACCAAATCCGCTCCCCGTCGACAGATTGGCTTGGTCGTAACGCACCCAATTCACGGCAATCTGCTCGTGCAATCCAGGGCGGCCCTGCTCAGCGAATCGATCGATCAAGCCGACGAGGTACTCCTGCATCGCCGGCTCGGCACGGTAGAACGCCATAGCACAGGCATCAGTCAATGCCGACCCTAGGCACAGCCCTCACTCCCGAACAGCTGAGCAAAGGAAGCTGTTGGACATTGAATGTGGATGTTCAAGGGTATGCGCGCAGTCATGGCAGCGGCTTAGCGACGCAAGCGTGCGCTGGCAGAGGGTTTCGAGTTCTGGCCGATCCGCCTGCGAGCGCCCATCGCGTCAAAACAGCTTTGCTTGAGGATGGGTACCCCTGTTGGATGGACATCGATGACCTCAAGGGTCAGGCCATAGCGCGCACCAACTGGCGTCCTCGCCTCCTCGATGCAGAGAGCATCCAAAAGCGTCTTCCATTCGTGATTCGTTGGCTGAAGGACGCTGCTCAGATCCCCAATCACTATCTATGGGGGGGGACGATCGGTCCTGATCTCGACTGTTCAGGCCTTGTGCAAACCGCCTTTGCCAGCCAAAGCCTCTGGTTACCTCGGGATGCTTACCAACAGGAACGGTTCTGCAGCCCCGTGGCCGTCCGCCCCGGGAATGATCAACTGCTGCGCCCTGGAGATTTGTTGTTTTTTGGCACGGCACAGCGTTGCACCCATGTGGCCATCCACCTCGGACAAGGTCGCTACATGCATAGTTCGGGGCAGGAGCATGGGCGCAACGGGATTGGCATCGACAGCATCCACCCCTCGGACCAACACCCCGTGGCCTGCCACTACCGATCCGAACTTCGCGGAGCCGGCAGGGTGACGCGCTGCCATGACGGCTCCACGCTTCCTTGAAGAGATCCCTCGATGCCGGATTAAGTTGCTCGCATCGCTCCACATCTGGATGTCTCTGAGCCCAGCAGCACCCTCAAACGCATCCGCAAACGGGGAGAGCAGTCTCGACATATCCGTAGTGGTGCCGCTCTACAACGAAGAGGAGAGCCTTCCCGAACTTGTCGAGCAACTTCTCGCATCCCTGCGGCCCACAGGCGAGCGCTTCGAGCTGGTCCTCGTGAATGATGGGTCGTCTGATCAGACCGCAGCCGTGCTCGCGCAGGTGAGTCAGGAGGTCCCAGAGCTCGTTGGCGTGCTCCTGCGCAAAAACTACGGTCAAACCGCTGCGATGGCCGCGGGGTTTGACGTGGCCCGTGGCCGGGTCATCGTCAGCTTGGACGGCGACTTACAGAATGATCCAGCCGACATCCCCTTGCTCCTGGCGAAGCTGCGGGAGGGCTATGACCTCGTGAGCGGCTGGCGTCACCAACGCCAGGATGCCGAACTCCAGCGCAAGTTGCCCTCGCGCATCGCCAACCGACTGATCGGCAGGGTCACAGGCGTGAAGCTCCATGACTACGGCTGCTCACTGAAGGCCTACGACCGGGCCGTTCTATCGGACATGCGCCTGTATGGAGAGCTTCATCGCTTCCTGCCCGCATTGGCTTTCATCGAAGGAGCACGGATCACCGAGGTGAAAGTGAATCACCGGGCAAGGCAGTACGGCAGCAGTAAATACGGCATTGATCGCACCTTCCGGGTGCTCATGGACCTCCTCACCGTGTGGTTTATGAAGCGATTCCTCACGCGTCCGATGTACGTGTTCGGATTCGCCGGATTGATTGCGATTGCGTTGAGCGTGATTTCCAGCAGCTACCTCCTGCTGATCAAGCTTCAAGGAGCAGATATTGGCAACCGCCCCCTGCTGACGCTGGCGGTGGTTTTGGGGTTGGCAGGCATTCAATTGTTCTGCTTTGGACTGTTGGCAGAACTGCTCATTCGCACCTATCACGAAAGCCAAGGGAGACCGATTTATCGCATCCGCGCAACGTTGCGCGGGGGCCGTACAGATTGAGCAGGAGCAGGGGCAGGGCCGCCACGATGAGGTTCGATTGCGGCAGCTGATAGCTGCACGATGCGTGCGTCCACATCTCGCAGTCCCCTCCTGAGCAGGGGCACGGTGGAGCGATGCCCCCATTCACAGGCGATTTGAATGGCCCTCAAGCGCTCATCCGGATGACCGTGGTTAAAAGCATGCAGCAATTGCTTCCTTAAGGCCATCGCTTGAGCTTCTGAGCAAGGTCTCTGCCAGAGCGGCTCTGCGCTTGCTTCATCGCCGATCGGCTCAGACGCAGGCGACCCGTCGTCAGAGCTTCCATCCACAAGACCAAGTTGCGCTCGGTTGATGGCCGCAACCATGCCTGCATCTGTACTGCTCAGGATTGTTTTGGAGGGACGCCGCCCGAATCCCCACAAAACAAGAACCAAAACAAACGCAGCGCCACCGGCAATGAGCTGATTCATCGGAAAGAAATCGCGAAGACGAAGGATTGAACTTTTATGTCGCCGTCCCGATTGAGGACGGGCCGCATCAAGGGCTTTCTATACAGTAAATAAGGACCTTTTGGCGTCGCCATGACCGGAGAATTCGTCGCTGCCTGGATGCCCTCGGTGTTTGTCCCCCTTGTGGGAATCATGGGACCAGCCGTGGCTATGGCTCTGCTTTTCAATGTGATCGAAGCCACTGACTGATCGGCGGAGACCCCCCAGATCACCTCTGCACATCGCAACCAACTCGCCTTTCCTTCCATGACAGTGACCCCCGTCGCCGATCCCACCGTCGGCAACCTGGCCACACCTGTAAATAGCAGCTACTTCAGCAAGGCCTTCCTCAATGCCTTGCCCGCCTATCGCCCGGCTTTATCTCCCAACCGCCGTGGTCTTGAAATTGGCATGGCCCATGGATTCTTCCTCTATGGACCCTTCACGGTGTGTGGGCCGATGCGCTCAACGGACTACGCCACCACAGCGGGGCTCTTGGCCACGATTGGATTGGTTTCAATCTTGACCATCTGCATGTCGATCTACGGCAGCGCAGGAAATGGACCCAACGTCCAGCCCGCTGACGCCACAATCGACAATCCTCCTGCTGATCTGTTCACCAAAGCAGGCTGGGCTGAATTTGCTAGCGGATTCTGGCTTGGCGGATGTGGTGGGGCTGCCTTTGCATGGTTCCTCACAGGAACGGCCTTGGTCGCACCACTTGTTGATATCGCCGGTGGAGTCTGGAGCGTGGGCTAAGCCTCGCCAACCCATACGTCCACAGACCACCAAAGCCCCGGTTGAGCGGAAACTCGCTCAACCGGGGCTTTCAACTGCCAGGATCAATCTGGTTTTGCAGCAGTTGCCGCCTTGCGGTCCATCTCCCAGCCGTTTCTGCGGCGGCCTGTCCTCACCGTTGTCTGCAGCCTGCTTGTCCTGCTGGCAGGACTTGTGTCGCTGTCTGGCTTGGGCCTGGAAGACTTACCCCAGTTGGCCCCAACCCAGGTCAATGTGACAGCACGCTTCCCTGCTGCATCTCCTGATGTAGTGGAACAGAGCGTCACAACCGTGCTGGAGCAACAGCTCAACGGTCTCAGTGATCTCGACAGCATTCAGTCCACCAGCAGTGAAGGGCAATCAAGGATCAGTCTTCGCTTTAAAAAAGGCAGCCCTCAACTCAACGCGATCAAGGTCCAAAACGAAGTCAATTTGGCGCTGCGCCGATTACCGCAAGCCGTTACCCGCCAGGGGCTGAGCGTGAGTCGCTCCTCTAGCGATTTCCTGATGATCCTGGGCTTTAGTCATCCACAAGATCTCTACGTTCCCACCTTTCTCCCAGGCTGGCTTGAACAGTCGTTCAGAGAGTCGCTCCGCTCGATTACCGGCGTGGGAGACATTCGTGTATTCGGAAGCAGCGAATTGGCCTATCGCCTGTGGATGGATCCTCAAAAGCTGGAGCAAGCCAATCTCACGATTACGGATGTCAGCACAGCGCTTGTCGAGCAAAACGTTCTGGCGGCCATCGGCGCTCTTGGCAGCGCACCGGCTCCACCAGGACAACTTCTCAGCCTTCCCGTCGAAACCGACGGTCGCTTGCGCAGCCAGGGAGAACTTGAAAACCTTGTCATCAAACGATTGGCCAACGGGGGCCTCATTCGCCTCAAAGATGTCGGCCGCGTCAGCCTTGGACAACGCAGTTATGGGAGGGCTGCGATCAATCTGCAGGGAGAGCGCTCCGTTGCCGTAGGGATTTATCAAAGAGATGGAGCGAATGCCCTGGCTCTCAGCCGAAGCATCCGCAGCAATCTCGCAAAACTCGAATCAGGCTTTCCCCCCGGCATCACGATGCAAACCATCGTGGATACGGCCGACACCATCCAGGCCAATCTCGATCGCACCGTCACAACACTGCGCGATGCCGTCCTGCTGGTTTTGGTTGTTTTAGTGCTCTTCCTGGGACGATGGCGTTTAGCCATGGTGCCAGGAATCGCCGTCCCCATTTCGTTGGTGGGCAGCTTGTTGGTGATCCGCCTCAGCGGTTCAGATATCAACAGTTTGAACCTATTCGGACTGATTCTTGCCACAGGCATCGTTGTTGACGATGCCATTGTTGTGAGCGAGGAAATTGCCGATCGCATTGAGAAAGGGGACCAACCCCTAAAGGCTGCTGAAACAGCGATGCAGGAATTGGCCGGGGCAATCGTGGCCACATCCTTGGTTCTTGTGGCGGTGTTCGTTCCTGTTCTGCTGATTCCAGGGTCGATTGGACGCCTCTATGAACCCATTGCCTTGACGATTACGGCCGCCATTGTTTTTTCCACTCTGAATGCCCTCACGTTCACGCCAATGGCATCAGCCAGGGTTCTCACCCCAGGGAATGGGCGCCTGCCAGGACCGATCAGACGACTCAGCGATCGGCTCCGAAAGGCCATGCAGCGCACTGAAGCGCACTACTCACGAACTCTGCGCAAGCTGTTGAATCGCCCCAATTGGGTGGGCCTCGTCCTCATCATTAGCTTGATGCTCACGGGAGTCGTCCTCAGCAACACGCCGACAGCCTTTATCCCCAACGAAGACCAGGGCCAGATTCGCGGTTATTTCACATTGTCGGAAGGCGCCAGCCTGGAACGAAGCGTGGCAAGCATGGAGGCCATTCGCGCTGTCATTGAGCAGGAGCCCCTGATCCGGTCAGGGAACTTCTACGCAGGAAGTTCGTTTGGTCAAAGCGGGGAAGATAAGGGCTCGTTCTACCTCAGATTGAAGCCATTACAGGAGAGAGGCGGAGCAGAGCAAAGCGATCAAGCCATCAAGCGTCGACTGCAAAAAGCCCTGAACCGCTCGATCAGCGATGCCAAAGTTGTGCTGATTACACCGCCAACCGTGCGTGGGTTTAGCGGTGACTCAGCTTTGAATATTGAGCTGCTAGACCGCAGCGCTGGCCAACTGAGCCTGGTCCAATTCGAACAGGTCGCCACGGCCTTTATTGCACGAGCCAAGGAAACGGGGAAATTTGAACGGGTCAGCACGCGTTTTGACGCCAGTGCCCCGAGATGGCGCCTCGTTTTAGACCGCGATCAAATGGCAGCACTGAATCTCCCGTACAGAGAAACCCTGAATTCGATTGGCATGTCCATCGGCGGACGCTATCTCGATGACACCTATGCCGACGGAGAGATTCGCAGCATTTGGATTCAGATGGAGGGCAGCGACCGCAATCGCCCAGAGGACATTCAATCCCTCATGCTCCGAAACCGTGATGGGGAGCTTGTCAGCGCTGAAAGCGTGGCCCGACTTGAAAAAGTTGAGGGGACCGGCTCGATTGATCATTACGCCCTCAACCGATCCATCCGGGTCAGCGCCGTGCCGGCGAAAGGAACAAGTAGCGGACAAGCCATCAACATCCTTGAAGCCACAGGCGAACAAATTGGAGGGGGCAACATTGGTCTTGCTTTTACAGGCCTGGCAGAAGAAGAAAGGGTGGCCGAAGGCGTCACTTGGGCCTTCTTTGGTTTGAGCGTGGTGGTGGTTTACCTCTTGCTCGCTGGTTTGTACGAGAGTTTTCTCGATCCCCTAGTGATTTTGCTTTCAGTGCCTCTTGCACTCCTCGGTGCTCTGATCGGAATCAAACTGCGTGGGCTGCCGCTTGATGTTTACGGCCAGATGGGCCTTCTCGTGCTCGTGAGCTTGGCCGCAAAGAATGGAATTCTGATTGTGGAATTTGCCAATCAGAGGATCCGCGCAGGCCTACCTCTTCGAGAGGCCATCACCGACGCCGCAGAAGAGCGCATGCGGCCCATTGTTTTGACAGCCATTACCTCCTTGGCAGGATTTCTGCCCTTGCTGCTCGCCAGCGGAACGGGATCAGCGAGTCGAATCAGTATCGGCACGGTGGTCTTCAGCGGCTTGCTGATCTCCACACTGCTCTCTCTGTTCGTTGTTCCAGCCGTTTATTTGAGCCTCAAAGGCTGGAGGCAGAGAGCACAAATTCAGCACGCGCAAGGCAATTGACAAACCGGTTGGAGCAAAAAAGAGATAGGTTCTCTGATCAAGCCGATTGCGGCAACCCACGTGGAAGCTGCATGACAACGACCGCAAAGACAATTAGCCAAGACATGGCGCCTAGCAATTACCCCAAACGGATCGACTTCCAACTCGCTCCGTTTATGGCCAGTGATGACCGCATCGCGAGCTGGCAGATCTTCAACACCGTGATTCCCATCATCGCTGTAGCGATCGCGATGGCTGCGGTCACAACATCGTTCAACATCACAGCCATTGTGATGACACCCTTGCTCCTGGTGTTGATGGTTCTGCTGCTCAGTCGCAGCTTCTCCCTGATGCATGACTGCGGACATCAAAGTCTGTTCCGTTCGAAGCGGTCGAATCGAATTGCGGCCTTCGGATTGAGCTTGATTCACGGCATGCCGCAACATCCCTGGTCAAGGGGGCACGCCTTTCATCACAAACACAATGGAAATTGGGACCGCTATCGCGGACCATCTGCTCTCATCACACGCGAACAATACGAAGCGAGATCTCCACGTTCGCAGTGGCTTTATCGCATCTTGCGCCATCCATTGCTGTTATTCCCAGGCGGTTTCTTTTATCTCATCATCAAGCCAAGACTTGCCTTGCTATTGAGCTTCTTTGAATTCATTGGTCATTCCATCAAAAGCACCATCAAGATGGTACGCACTGGGGCCTGGGAATCTCCTCAACAAATTTGCTCAAACTACAAATCGAGCTTCTTCTACACCAGCGGCGAATGTGTCGACATGGTCGCCAACACAGCCGTTGTGGGCCTTTTGTGGTGGTGGATTGGCAGCTCTATTGGCTACGCACATTTTTGGATTCTTTATGCCTTGGTCATGAGTTGCAGTGCCGCAGTGATGATTGCGGTCTTTTTTATTCAACATAATTTCCCAGACTCTTACACAAGCAATGAAGACAACTGGAGCTATTTTCGCGGCGCCCTATCTGGATCCTCCTTCCTGCAAATGCCTGCAGTTTTGAATTGGTTTACCGCCGACATTGCCTATCACCACATCCATCATCTTTCAGAACGAATTCCAAACTATCGATTAAAAGAATGCCATGAAGCAAATATTCACCTAGTAGAGGGTGTTCATAGGCTTTATTTATCTCAAATTGGTGATTGCTTTTCTCTCATCCTTTGGGATAGAGAACGTTTCGAGCTTGTTTCACCTTTCGCCTGAGCTCGAGGCTGACTTCCGAGAATGACGCCACTCATACAATCCCTATCCCATTGATCGATAAGGTATGCGTTCCGTTGAGGCCGGCTCCTTGGTAATTCCCGCATTGCATCAGGCCTCATCTGAGCAAGCCCGTTTTTTTGATTACCGATCCGCTGCAAACCCCCAACAGAGCGGACTGATCTCACCGGTTCCCTATCGGTCGTTTTCGCCGGATTTTTTCGATCAATCCGGCTGTGAGGTTCTTCCTTTAGACCTGAGTGAAGAGCTCGGCTGCACTGGCCCTGCCACCGGTCCTGCTCTTTGCGCCAATTTTGTGCGTCTCGACTGTGGTGATCAACGCACCAGTGCTGTTGCGACAAGTCAGCTGTTTTTCGTCACGCGTGGAGAAGGGGAGACCCAAGCCTGTGGGCAAACATTCCAATGGTCAAAAGGTGACCTTTTGGTGCTGCCTGCAGGAGGCGACGCAATTCATACCAGTCACGAAAAAGCAGGTTTGTATTGGGTGCATGATGCTCCGCTCCTGCGTTACCTCGGAGTAGAGCCAACCCAAGCTCGCTTTGAACCAAGCTTTTACAGCCATCGGGACAGCAAACGGCATCTTGAAGCGATTGCAAACAGCCCTACTGGTGCTCGCGCCAACCGCGTCAGCGTATTGCTGGGCAATAGCCATTTCCCACAAACGCGAACGATCACCCATACGCTTTGGGCCATGCTCGGAATCTTGCCTGCCGGCCAGAGTCAGCGCCCCCATCGCCACCAATCCATCGCTCTTGATTTCGCCGTGGATTGCCAACCCGGCTGCTACACCATGATCGGCACGAAGCTGGATGACAACGGGATGATCATCCATGGGCATCGGGAAGATTGGGTGCCTGGAGCCGCTTTCGTGACACCACCTGGCTATTGGCATTCTCACCACAACGAGTCGGGAGCCGATGCCTACGTTCTGCCGATTCAAGATGCCGGCCTACACACCTATCTACGCACGCTGGACATTGCCTTTAGCGGCGTTAACTAAAGCCAAACAATCAATAGCTTCTGATCTGTTTGTAGCTGGACGGACGATACCCTCACCCGTCCCATAAAAAACCCGCCCGGTAAACCGGACGGGTGAATCTCTGAGAAACGGCTCGTTAGTCAGGCAGAGGTTGGGACTGAATCAGCCAAACTTGCCAGACGTGGAGGCGATCAAGAAGGCGGCGTACGTCAGGATGTACCCGATCGTGAAGTGAGCAAGACCCACAACACGGGCCTGGACGATGGAGAGAGCCACAGGCTTGTCACGCCAGCCAACAAGGTTGGCGAGAGGAGTGCGCTGATGAGCCCAAACGATGGTCTCAATCAGCTCCTGCCAATAACCACGCCAGGAGATCAGGAACATGAATCCTGTCGCCCAAACCAGGTGACCGAACAAGAACATCCAAGACCAAACAGCCAGGTTGTTGCTGCCAAATGGGTTGTAGCCATTGATCAGCTGTGAACTGTTCAGCCATAGGTAGTCGCGGAACCAGCCCATGAGATAGGTGCTGGACTCGTTGAACTGAGCCACGTTGCCCTGCCAAATCGCAAGATGCTTCCAATGCCAGTAGAAGGTGACCCAACCCACCGTGTTCAGAGCCCAGAAGACGGCGAGATAGAACGCATCCCAGGCAGAGATGTCACAGGTACCGCCACGGCCAGGACCGTCGCAGGGGAAGGAGTAACCGAAGTCCTTCTTGTCAGGCATCAACTTGGATCCACGTGCATCCAGAGCACCCTTCACAAGGATCAGGGTGGTGGTGTGGAGACCTAGAGCGATGGCGTGGTGAACAAGGAAGTCACCGGGGCCAATCGGCAGGAACAAGTCATTGCTGCCACGAACACCGTTGATGGCATCCATCCAACCGCCCATGTAGGCCGCGTTGGCATTGGCAGCAGCTCCACCCGCGTTAGCGAGAAGAACATCGAAGCCGTAAATCGCTTTACCGGAAGCAGCCTGGACGAACTGTGCAAAGACAGGCTCAACCAAGATCTGCTTCTCAGGGGTGCCAAACGCCACAACCACGTCGTTATGGACGTAGAGGCCGAGGGTATGGAAGCCCAGGAAAAGGGAGACCCAACTCAGGTGACTGATGATCGCTTCTTTGTGCTCGAGCATCCGAGCCAGGACATTGTCCTTATTGGCTTCGGGGTCGTAATCACGAATGAAGAAGATCGCACCGTGAGCGAAGGCACCACACATCAAGAAGATGGCGATGTACTGGTGATGGGTGTAGAGCGCTGCCTGGGTTGTGTAGTCCTTCGCGATGAAGGCATACGACGGCATCGCATACATGTGCTGTGCAACCAAGCTGGTGATCACGCCAAGAGAGGCAAGAGCAAGACCAAGTTGGAAGTGCAGGCTGTTGTTGATGGTGTCGTAGAGACCTTTGTGACCAGCACCCAGGTTTCCGGGAGTTCCGGTTGGTGGGTTGTGGGCTTCAAGGATCTCGCGGATGGAATGACCGATTCCGAAATTCGTCCGATACATGTGGCCGGCGATCACGAAGATCACGCCGATGGCCAAATGGTGATGGGCGATGTCTGTTAGCCAGAGGGCTTCGGTCTGAGGGTGGAAGCCACCGAGGAAGGTGAGGATCGCAGTGCCTGATCCTTCAGCGGTACCAAAAACCTGACCAGTGGTGTCAGGATTTTGGGCATACACACCCCAATTGCCGGTGAAAAACGGACCCAGGCCAGCTGGGTGAGGCATCACGTTGAGGAAGTTGTCCCAACCAACGTGCTGACCACGGGACTCAGGAATGGCCACGTGAACCAGGTGACCGGTCCATGCGATGGAACTGAATCCAAACAGAACAGCCAGATGGTGGTTCAGGCGGGATTCCGCGTTTTTAAACCAAGCAAGAGACGGACGGAACTTGGGCTGCAGGTGCAGCCAACCAGCGAACAGAGCCCAAGCTGACAGGATCATCATGAAGATGGATCCTTGATACAGCTCGGCATTCGTGGTCATGCCGATCGTGTAAAACCAGTGATAGAGGCCTGAGTAGGCAATATTCACAGGGGAGGAAGCACCCGCTTGGGTAAAGGCATCAATAGCGCCTTGACCGAAGTGGGGATCCCAAATTGCGTGAGCGATTGGGCGCACGTGCAGAGGGTCGGCGACCCACTGCTCGAAGTTGCCCTGCCAGGCGATATGGAACAGGTTTCCCGAAACCCAGAGGCCGATGATGGCGAGATGCCCGAAATGGGTGGAGAAGAGCTTTTGGTAAAGCTTCTCCTCCGTCATTCCGTCATGGCTCTCGAAGTCGTGAGCCGTGGCGATCCCGTACCAGATGCGGCGGGTTGTCGGGTCCTGTGCCAGACCCTGGCTAAACGAAGGAAATTTCGTTGCCATTAGAGGGAAAGGTCAGGTGAGGTCAGCCGACCACAAGGATGTGGGCGTGGAAGAAGGCCCATGTGGTCGCGATGCCGCCCAAGAGGTAATGAGCGACACCCACGGCACGGCCCTGGGTGATTGACAGTGCACGGGGCTGGATGGCAGGTGCCACCTTCAGTTTGTTGTGAGCCCAAACGATGGACTCAATCAATTCCTGCCAGTAGCCGCGGCCACTGAACAAGAACATCAAGCTGAAGGCCCAGACGAAGTGAGCACCAAGGAACATCAGGCCATAAGCACTGGTGTTCGAGCCGTAGCTATTGATCACCTGCGCGGCCTGGGCCCAAAGGAAGTCACGCAGCCAGCCATTAATGGTGATTGCACTGTTGGCGAAATTGCCATTCGTGATGTGTTGGACACTGCCATCAGCATTCACTGTTCCCCAAACATCGCTTTGCATCTTCCAGCTGAAGTGGAAAATCACGATGGAGAGGGAGTTGTACATCCAGAACAGGCCTAGGAACACATGGTCCCAAGCAGACACCTGACAGGTGCCACCTCGGCCAGGTCCGTCGCAAGGGAAGCGGAAGCCCAGGTTTGCTTTATCTGGAACGAGGCGGGAGCTACGGGCATAGAGCACACCTTTGAGAAGGATCAACACAGTCACGTGGATCGTGAATGCGTGGATGTGGTGCACCATGAAGTCAGCGGTCCCAAGAGGAATCGCTGCTGCAGCAACCTTGCCACCAACGGCAATCGTGGAGCCGTTGAACACCTCACTCACGCCAGCAAGTGCGTTGGGAGCGGTGCTACCGGCAGCTCCGGCATGCAAACCCTGAATCCACTGAGCGAACACAGGCTTCAGCTGAATCGCTGAATCACTAAACATGTCCTGGGGACGGCCCAGAGCACGCATGGTGTCGTTGTGGATGTAGAGGCCAAAGCTATGGAAGCCCAACCAAATGCACACCCAGTTCAGGTGGCTGATCAGGGCATCGCGAGCTTTGAGCACGCGATCGAGCACGTTATCCACATGCTTGGCAGGGTCGTAATCGCGGATCATGGCGATTGCTGCGTGAGCAGCAGCGCCAACGATTAGGAATCCACCGATCCACATGTGGTGGGTGAACAGTCCGATCTGCGTCGGATAGTCAATCGCCATGTATGGATACGGAGGCATCGCATACATGTGCTGGGCCACGATGATGCTCAGCGAACCGAGCATGGCCAGATTGACTCCCAACTGAGCATGCCAAGAGGTCGTCATGAACTCAAAGAGTCCGTCGTGCCCATTGGTTGCAGGGAATAGAAGGGGATCACCCTTCTGACCTTCGAGGATCTCCTTGATGGAGTGCCCGATGCCCCAGTTCGTGCGGTACATGTGACCAGCCACGATGAACAACACCGCGATGGCTAGGTGGTGATGAGCGATATCGCTCATCCACATGCTTCCAGTAACTGGATTAATTCCACCTTTAAAGGTCAGGAAGTCGCTGTATGCAGCCCAATCACCAGAGAAGAAAGCGCCAATACCGGCACCGAATCCTGGATAGAGCTGAGCGATCAAATCCTGATTAAAGAATTCGTGTGGCAGTGGAATGTCTGCGACAGAAGCAATGGTTTTGCCATTGAGCACCAGCGGCTGGCCGGCGTCGATGGCATCCATCAACTTGGTGGTCGGCAGAGACACATGCAGAAGGTGCCCGGTCCAGGAAAGGGAACCGAGACCAAGCAAACCTGCCAAGTGGTGGTTGAGCATCGACTCAACGTTCTGGAACCACTCGAGCTTGGGAGCTGCCTTGTGATAGTGGAAAACACCGGCATTCAGCATGAGACCGGCCATCACCAGAGCGCCGATGGCAAGAGACATCAGCTGGGTCTCGTTGGTGATGCCCCATGCACGCCAGACGTGAAAGAGGCCAGATGTGATCTGAATGCCTTGGAAACCGGCACCCATATCACCGTTGAGAATCTCCTGGCCAAACACGGGCCACACCACCTGAGCACTTGGCTTCACGTGGGTGGGGTCGGCGAGCCAGCCGGAGAAGTTGGAAAAGCGGGCTCCGTGGAAGAAAGCGCCGCTTAGCCAGATGAAGATCACGGCCAAATGGCCGAAGTGAGCACTAAAGATCTTCCGAGAAACCTCTTCAAGGTCACTCGTGTGGCTATCGAAATCGTGAGCGTTGGCGTGGAGGTTCCAGACCCATGTTGTGGTCTTGGGGCCTTTCGCGAGAGCTCGGTCGAAATGTCCGGGCTTGCCGAACAATTCAAAGGTTGCTGGATTGTCAACCTTTTCGACTTGGCTCTTCGCGGTGCTCCCACGCTCTGGTGGGCTGATGGTCATCGAGTCGTTCCTCGAGGGACGGGATCGAGGTGGAGGGCCACCCCTCCGGAGAACCGGACAGTTCGCCGGGGCCCCGGCCATAACCCGAAGGCTGTAGCCGGGCGCCAGTTCAAGCCAGGAAAACCCTGTCCATCACTGGTGCTTTGGGCCCCAAAGAGGGGACCGCTGATTTGAGCATAGAGTCGCGAGAGGGCCTTAACCCTCATCGAGTTACAAAGGTTCAATCCGGCGGCGATCCAGTCTGCAACTGGGGTCTGGTTTGCAGGTGGTGTCAGCGAGAACCACCCAATCAAGACACAAAACTATCAACAACCTGCTTATTTTCTTTCGCTAATTAATACTCAGTCAGCGCCCTGGACCTGCGAAGTGGGGCCATTCAGAATGTCGGCACATCCTCTCCGCTCCATGGATAAATCGGGCCGGCGACAAGCAAGCATCCGATGGTTCGCAGCACTCTTCGCCCTGATCCTTCTCTTTGGAACGGGACAACCCGTGCTGGCCATTCCGTCGTTGCCTTGGGCCAATCAGCCCAACTCCAAATCCGCTCCTAATCAAGGCAAGAATCTTCCGACCCAAAACCCATCAGGCCGTCTTCGAGAAGTGGAACCACCTGGTGCGGTTCAGCAGCTCCAGCAAGCCTTAGCGAAGCATCATCCCCAGCTTTCACTCATCAGTCCCTTGGATGGGAGCCAGCTCAAGGAGGGCGGTCCCCTCAACCTGGAATTAAAAATCGAGGATTGGCCCCTCGCGAACGACCGCGAACTCGGTCTCGGAGCCCACGTCGCGATTCAAATTGATGACCAAGCACCCATTCGCATCAGTGAACGGAATGGAAACCGCGTCACGCTTGAACTCCCTCCCCTTAGTCCAGGGAGCCACAGGTTCACGGCCTATGCCGCTTATCCCTGGGGAGAAGCCGTCAAAACTCCTGGCGCCAGCTTGCATTGGGCTGTAGATCAGCTGCGCCCGCTGATGGGCACGCAGCCAAAACGCGATGCCCCTTGGCTGGCGATGGTGAGTCCGGCTGAGCTTGGGGGGGACAGCCCTTTGCTGCTCGATTGGTTGGTATGGAATGCGCCGCTGCAAAACCTCCGAGCTGGAGACGCTCGCTGGCGCCTACGCATCACGGTTGACGAGGACAGTTTTGTCGTGGACCAGCAGGATGCCCTTTGGCTCCAGGGAATCGACAACCGCAAAGGGATCAACACTGTTCAGATGGAATTGCTGAACGGGATCGGTGAATCGCTCGAGCCGATGTTCAACAACCAATTGAGAGTGGTCCCTGAGCGGCAGAACCCCAAACCAATTTGGTTGCAATCAAGCCTGAATGACAGCGAGCTAGCGCGTTTGCTGGGTGAAACCAAGCCTGAAGACCCAAGCGCAAGGCAAGAACTTGTCAGCGAAGAGAACGTCCCTCAAGCGCAAGGGGGCAAGAATGCAGAAACAAAGCCAGAGGCATTGAAGCCACAGGCATTAAGCCAACAGGCTGTAGAGGGAAGGGGCTTGGAAGAGAACGACTTAGGAGAAAAGGACTCAGGAGATAAAGCCAAAGACTCAGGAGAAAAAGGCTTCGAAGAGAAGGCTGGAGATAACAAAACGGAGGAGATCGGGCCCTTAGCAGAAAAGGCCTTAGAGGAAGGTGAACAAAACAAAGATGCAATCGCTGTAGATAGCGAGGCTGTTGAAGGAGAACTCGCCAAGCCCGAGGCTCTGAACACAGGCACAGAGAAAGCAACGTCATTGCCAAACGAAGAGATGGCAGTCACAGCAATGCCAGAGAAAGGAGCTGACACAACAAAGAAACCCAGCAAGATCGCCAACCCGGAACCGGAACGAATTGCTCCAACCAGCACCCTGGGAGGATCAGCTCGGGAGCTATTGAACGCCGATGGCACCCAGCGTTGACCTCCGACTCTCCTGTCCTGAACGACTCGTCTCCTCCGACCGCTGCCCGGCGATTGGCCCTAGGGCTGTCCTCAAGGGCCTGGCCGTTGCTGCAAAGACTTCAGCAATGCAGCCTCACGGATCAACTAGCGCTCACCCCTGGCGCTGCCGCTGCCATTCCTGACCTCGATGGAACGTGTCTGGTGAGCTCAGCTGCGGTGTTGCTCCAGCAGCACTGGCAAGAGGGCGGGGTGTTGATCGTGATCGGAGCCACGGGTGCCGTCACCCGTTTGATTGCTCCACTCCTGACCGACAAAGACAGCGACCCTGCCGTCCTGGTGCTCGATGCCAAGGGGCAAAGGGTGGTTCCTTTGCTTGGCGGCCACCAAGCTGGCGCCGAACAATGGAGTAGGGAGGTCGCTGCCGCGCTCGGGGGGGAAGCGGTTCTAACTGGAGACAGTGCGGTTTCAGGCCGTCTTGCAAGCGATGCATTCGGACATGGTTGGGGATGGAAACGTGGCGGAACAGACGCCAACTGGAGCCAACTGATGAAGGCCCAGGCGCGTGGAGAAACAACCCGTCTGATCCAAACAATGGGGAGCACGCTGTGGCAGAGCAGTTCGGCAGCGCAAGCCAGCCAACTTCTCGGCCCCGATGCCGAAACAGGCAGTGCCATCCCAACGAATGCCATACCAACGCTGGAGATCAGCACATCCATGGCCCATGCAGGGGCTTGCACGTGGCACCCACCACTGCTTTGGCTTGGGATTGGCTGCGAACGCGAGACGAGCTTGAACCTTGTCGAGCGCGCCGTAAGCAGCGCCCTCGAGGAGGCGGGCCTGGCCGAAAGCGCCGTTGCAGGCATCACCAGCATCGATCGTAAGGGCGATGAACGGGCGCTCCAAGCGCTCGCACAGCTTCACCATTGGCCCTTCCGATTGCACACCGCATCAGCCTTGAATGAGGTGCCGGTGCCAACCCCATCCCAGGTGGTTGCTGCAGAAATGGGCACCGGATCCGTTGCAGAAGCGGCGGCATTGCTGAGTGCTGGAGACAACGGACGACTCAAACTGAGCAAACGGATCACCCACGCCAACGAGGCTGAACGTGGCGCTGTCACCGTGGCGATTGCCGAGAGCATGGAGGCCCATGCACCGCAACGGGGCGAACTCCATCTGATCGGTAGTGGTCCAGGTGATCTAGCCCTGCTCACTCCTGAAGCCCGCAGTGCCCTGGAGCGCTGTCCTGCCTGGGTGGGATACGGGCTCTACCTCGACTTACTTGAACCGCTGCGCCGTTCGGATCAGATCCGGCTGGATGGGCAACTCACCATGGAGAGAGACCGCTGCCGGCAAGCGCTGAGTCTTGCTTGCCAGGGTGTTCGCGTTGCGTTGGTGTCGTCTGGCGACAGCGGGATTTATGGAATGGCAGGGCTCGCCCTTGAACTCTGGATGGAGCTACCAGAAAACGCACGACCTCGCTTTGCCGTGCATCCAGGAATCTCCGCACTGCAGCTTGCAGCGGCAAAAGCTGGAGCACCGCTAATGCATGACTTCTGCACTGTGAGCCTGAGCGATCGGCTCACCCCATGGGAGGTGATTGAACGACGGCTGGAAGCAGCTGCCAACGGTGATTTCGTCGTTGCGCTCTACAACCCCCGCTCCAAAGGACGCGATTGGCAGCTGCAACGTGCCAAGGACATCCTGCTAACGCAACGCCCCGACGCCACACCTGTTGTGATCGCAAGGCAATTAGGTCGACAAGAGGAACACGTGTCGTTCTCCCGGCTCGACAGCTTGCCCGTGGACACCATTGACATGCTGACCGTTTTGGTCATCGGCAACAGCAGTAGCAGAATGGAAGGGGGCCGAATGGTGACTCCGCGCGGCTACCCAGGCGCAGAACTGAGTTGAGCGCAACTCATAGAGTCGGGATGACAGGATTCGAACCTGCGGCCCCTTCGTCCCGAACGAAGTGCGCTACCAAGCTGCGCTACATCCCGATGAGGCGACTTTAAAAGATGACGTCCATTCAGAAACCTGACTGGTTGCGCGTCAAAGCCCCCCAGCGCGAGCGCATTGGCGAGGTAGCCGACCTGCTGCTGGACCTCAAGCTGAACACCGTTTGCCAGGAGGCAAGCTGCCCAAATATCGGCGAATGCTTTGCCGGAGGGACCGCGACGTTCCTGATCATGGGGCCCGGCTGCACCCGCGCCTGTCCCTACTGCGACATCGACTTCGACAAGAGCGTCCGAGCACTCGACCCAACCGAACCGCAACGGCTCGGGGAGGCGGTCTCCCGGCTTGGGCTCAAACACGTGGTAATCACGTCCGTGAACCGCGACGACCTGGAAGACGGAGGGGCGTCGCAGTTCGTGGCTTGCATTGAGCAGGTGAAGCAACACTCTCCGCTCACCACAATTGAGCTGCTCATTCCCGATTTCTGTGGCAATTGGGATGCGCTAGCCACGGTGATGGAGGCATCACCGCATGTGCTCAATCACAACATTGAAACGGTGCCGCGGCTGTATCGCCAAGCGCGTCCGCAGGGGATCTATGAGCGCTCCTTGGAACTCCTCAAACGGGTTCGCGATGGCTGGCCACGGTCTTACAGCAAGTCGGGATTGATGGTGGGCCTTGGCGAGAGCGACGCGGAAGTGATCGAGGTGCTTCGCGATTTGAGAGAACACCGAGTTGACATCGTCACCATCGGCCAATACTTGTCACCAGGCCCCAAACACTTGAGCGTGGACCGGTTTGTGACTCCAGAGCAGTTCGAGAGCTACCGCCTCAAGGGAGAACAAGAGCTTGGATTCCTCCAGGTGGTCAGCACTCCGCTCACCCGCAGTAGCTACCACGCCGGTGAGGTCCAGCGATTGATGGCCACGCACCCGCGCTAATCCCCCCTTAAAACCTGCTGCGCCTGGGGATCAAGCCTGAAGTGCTCCCTCAACAGGCTTCCATTCGTGCAGTGTCCAGTCCACCAAGTTTCGAGCAATCATCGGATCGGCAGAGATGAACGCTTTGGCTGCCTCATAGCTTTCGGCCTCGAAGACCAATAAACCGCCCCCACCTGGCTTGTGTTGCTCATCCACAAGAAAACCGCTGGCCATGGCACACCCTGCGAGCCGATGAGATTCAACCCAACGGCGATGGTCATGGCAATGAACGCGACGCTGCTCCGCTGATAACGAGGTCATCGCTGCGGTGAACGTTTCCTGCTTGATAAACCAGGGCATAGCGAAGCGGAGAAATTAGGCGGCAACCACCTCACGCGCTTCAAGCCCCATCGCTGCCCGCTCACTGGGGGGCACCAACAACTTGAACGACGACTTGGCGTTGGTCCAATCCGCAAGCAAAGCCTTGGCCTTCTCACTGGCGGTGGTGTTCAGATGAGCCTCAAGGAGTGATTTCAGCAAGGACTCCTGCTGGGGAGTCGTGATGCTGACCACCTCAACAATTTCAGGATTCACGCGGGCCTGGACACCGCCCGCTTCATCCAACAGGAACGCCACACCACCGGTCATACCGGCACCGACATTGCGACCGGTGCTGCCTAAAACCACAATCACGCCTCCGGTCATGTACTCGCAACAGTGATCCCCGGCGCCTTCCACCACGGCACGCGCTCCGCTGTTGCGAACGCCGAAGCGTTCTCCAGCCCGACCATGCGCAAAAAGCTCACCACCCGTGGCTCCGTACAAACAGGTGTTACCAAGAATCACCTGATCGCCAGGGTTGGCGACACCATCATCCGGAACAAGCGTGATCCGACCACTGTTCATGCCTTTTCCCACGTAGTCGTTGGCTTCACCCTCCAGACGCATCGTCATGCCTTGGACAAGGAATGCCGCAAAGCTCTGGCCGGCAGCGCCCCGGAAGTTCAGATTCAACTGGCCTTTAAAGCCACGATTCCCATGACGTTGCGCCATTTCTCCGGCGAGTCGTGCACCAACACTGCGATCGGTATTAACGATCTCGATCTCGCGACTGAGAGAACCATGATTCTCGACAGCAGCCATGAAGCCGGCATCAGCGAGCAGATCATCTTCAAGAATCGGACCATTCCCATGGGCTTCAGGGCTGTGCTTGAGCCAGGAGCGGTCGTTCGCATCTCCCACGGGAGCCAACAAGCTGGAGAGATCCACGCATTTGGTCTTTTCAAGCTCAACGGAACGGGGCTGAAGCAGATCGCTGCGTCCAATCAGATCCTCAAGACGAGCAACTCCCAAGACACTCATCAACTGACGAACCTCTTCCGCCACGTACCAAAAGAAGTTCACGACGTGCTCGGGCACACCGGTGAAGCGTTTGCGTAGCGCTTCTTTCTGAGTGGCCACCCCCACGGGGCAGTTATTGGTGTGACAAACGCGGGCCATGATGCAGCCCTCGGCAATCATCGCCACAGACCCAAATCCATACTCTTCTGCACCGAGCAGAGCAGCGACGACCACATCCCAGCCGGTCTTGAGACCGCCATCGGCACGGAGCAAGACGCGATCACGCAATCCGTTCTCCAACAGAGACCGATGCACTTCTGTAAGACCTAGCTCCCAGGGACTGCCCGCGTGCTTGATCGAGCTCAGCGGCGATGCCCCCGTGCCGCCATCGTGACCCGAGATCTGGATCACATCGGCATTGGCCTTCGCCACACCGGCGGCAATCGTACCGATCCCAATCTCAGCCACCAACTTGACACTGACAGGGGCTTTGGGATGCACCTGGTGGAGATCATGGATGAGCTGGGCGAGATCCTCAATGGAATAAATGTCGTGGTGGGGCGGAGGTGAAATCAACGCCACACCAGGCTTGCTGTTGCGCAGCCCAGCGATGTACTCATCCACCTTTGGTCCAGGCAGTTGGCCACCTTCACCAGGCTTAGCCCCCTGCGCCACCTTGATCTCAAGTTGCTTCCCGCTGCGCAAATATTCCGCTGTCACCCCGAATCGGCCGGAGGCAATCTGCTTAATCGCTGAGCAGGCGGTATCACCATTTCTCAGCCCACCGATGCTGGGGAAAGACGATGACCGACCGTCTCCATCCACATCATCAAGAACCTGAAAACGAATCGGGTCCTCACCACCCTCACCGCTATTGCTCTTTCCCCCAATACGGTTCATCGCCACGGCTAAAACCTCATGGGCTTCTCTTGAAAGAGCTCCCAAGCTCATGCCACCCGTACAAAAACGGGTGCACAGGCTTTCTGCACTCTCCACCTGGTCGAGCGGCAAAGGCGTTGCAGCCAGCTTGAACTCAAGCAAATCGCGAAGGGCCGTTACAGGCCTGTTTTCCAACAGGGTTTTGTAAGTGGAGAAATGGTCGTATCCAGGACCAGCTTTGACGGCACTGTGCAGAGCCTTCGACATCTCAGGGCTATTGAGGTGGTACTCACCACCGGTGCGGTATTGCACAAAACCCATGAACTCAAGCTTGCTGCGATTCAGCTCAGGGAAAGCCTTGGCATGCAGCGAAAGCGTCTCATTGGCAAGCTCTTGAAGCGTCATCCCAGCCACTCGGCTCGTCGTCCCTGCAAAAGCCTTTTGAATCACGTCGGCCCCAAGACCGATGGCCTCAAAAATTTGAGCTCCGTGATAGCTCGCCAGGAGCGAAATCCCGATTTTGGAGAGAATCTTTCGGAGACCGTTCTCCAAAGACAAGCGCACATTGTCCTGGGCCTTGCCTGGATCCAAGGACTGAAGCTTGCCTTGTTCGATCCGCTTCTGCGTCTTGGGATGGGCGAGCCAATGGCGAGTGGTCTCCCAGGTGAGCCATGGACAAACCGCGCTAGCGCCGTAACCGATCAAGCAGGCCATGTGATGCGTGCTCCAACACTGAGCGGTCTCCGAAACCAGCGAACAATGGAGTCTCAATTTCTGGCGCAAGAGATGGTGGTGCACCGCGCCCACCGCCAACAGAGCAGGCATCGCCACTGTGGTGGCCATTAGCTCCGCGGGCTGTTCATCAGCATTCACGCGGTCCGATAGAACCAACACCTGAGCGCCCTTGCGGACCGCCTCTTCTGCTTTCAAGCAGAGAGCATCTACGGCTGACTGAAGTCCCCCGGCACACGCTTCCACTTCAACCTGGGTGGAGAGGGATCGCACCGTGAGTCCTTGGTTCGACAGAGCGGCCAGCTCCGCCTCATTGAGCACGGGCGTGTCGAGGTGAATCAAGGCCGCGGCCTCTGCCTGGGGCTTCACTGCCGGGCGCCTCTGCCCCAAGTGCATCTCCAAGCTCATCACCAATTTTTCGCGCAAGGGATCAATCGGTGGATTGGTCACTTGCGCAAAGCGCTGTTTGAAATAGTCGTACAGAAGGTGGGGCTTGTCGGAGAGCACCGCCAAGGGGATGTCGTCTCCCATGCAGTAGGTGGGCTCCTTGCCAAGACCTGCCATGTCCTCAATCACAAGATCAAGATCTTCTGCGGTGAAGCCCATCGCCGTCTGCAAACGCAGCAAATCAAGCTCACTGATTTGGCAGTCCTGAGTCCAAGGCTGAGCCGAAACCGAGCGGCGATGCTGCTTCAACCAATCGCCATAAGGGAAGCGTTTTGCGGCGTCTTCCTTCACCGCCCAATTGGTCAACAGCTCTCCGCGCTCAAGATCAACGGCCACCATTTGGCCTGGGCCTAAACGCCCTTTCTCAACCACTGCCTTTCCGCTGAGATCCACCACTCCGGTCTCAGAGCCCATGATGACGAAGCCATCCGCCGTTGTGCACCACCGAGCAGGCCTGAGCCCATTGCGATCCAAGGTCGCTCCCACTCTCTTCCCATCGGCAAACACCAACAACGCCGGGCCATCCCATGGCTCTTGAATCCCGGCATTGAATTCGTACATCGCCGTGACATCAGGACGGCTGTCCAGGTCCGGCTGATTGCGGAAGGCTTCCGGCACCAACGTGATCAAACTGTCGGTGATGGACCGTCCACTGCGCACCATCAGCTCAAGCGTGGCATCGAGATTCGCCGAGTCGCTGAAGTCAGGGTTCACAACGGGTATCAAGTCGGCGGCTGCTTCAGCCCACACGTCTTCGAGGCCAGCTTCTGAGGCCTTAGCCCAGTTGAGATTGCCCAGCAGGGTATTGATCTCTCCGTTGTGACCCAAGAGGCGCATCGGCTGTGCCAACGGCCAGCGGGGAAGCGTATTGGTGCTGAAACGGCGGTGATACACCGCAAAACTCACAGCAAAGCGAGGGTCACGCAGATCGGCGTAGTACTGGGCGAGAACCTCGGAGCGGACCATCCCCTTGTAGACAACAGTCCTGCCACTCAGGGACGCGACATAGAGGTCGCGAGCGCCCTCGGCGCCAAATTCCTGCCGGACCCTGGCACCAACACGACGGCGCAGACGCAACAGCAACGATTCCAGGGCATCGGCATCAACAGCGCTGTGAACCAACCACTGTTCGATGACGGGTGCCGTCTCACGCGCCAGCGGACCGAGCACGGCTGAGTCGACCGGAACCTCACGCCATCCCACGGAGGTCAGGCCAAGGGCCTGCGCCTCTTGATCGCAGAATCGCTGCACTTCGGCACGGCGGCTGGGATCTTTTGGCAGAAACATCATGCCGAGACCGTTGGCGTTCACGGCTTCTGGCCAAATGGCTCTCAAGTAATCCCAAGGGATTTCGCATAGGACTCCTGCCCCGTCTCCAGAATCACCATCGCCTCCACAGCCACCTCTGTGCTCCATACAACCCAACCCACGCAGGGCCTGCTGAAGCACCCAATGACTGCGCTCACCCTGAAGTTGTGCAAGAAAACCAACACCACAGGCGTCCTTCTCCGCGGCAATCGCAGCAGGTGCACTGCTGTCGCAATAGGGCCAATCGGAACCGGTGAGTTGGGTCATAACCTGCAGTCGAGACGTGCAACAGCAACGGTGTTCGCATTCCGTAGCTGGTTGAGATATTTCGGATCCTAAGGATTCGCCCACCCCAGCTAGCGTCGATATATGGATGCAGCAATGCCACCTCCACCGCCAGCGCCGATTGCGGAGGTTCGCGTCACTGATCAGTTCAGTGGAGATCGCCTAACAATCGGCGGCATCGACACCTCGAGCTCGTGGTTGTGGCAAGGCCAGGGAGCGACGCGTCCCACGCGGCTCTGGTTGCCTCTTGATCTGCTTGTGGGCCAGATGGGATTCCAGCGCCAAGCGGACGTCGGCGAAGAATTTCTTGATTGGTACGGCTTTCAACGGCCTTTGAGCGGTTTGCAACAACGCACCATCGGGGATGAAGTCGCCCTCGATGCCCTGCCCTGGTTGAACGCGATGGGGGTTCAAGTGAACCGAACCAAGAGCACGCTGAGGGTGGACCTGCCCAAACCCCATCTGAAAAAGCTCAGACAAGGCAAGGGAAGCAGCGCCAACCGTCTTGTGCTGGACCTCAGTGGGCCTGCTCTCGTTCAACGCCAGGGCGATGATCTCCTTCTGCAAGTGCAGGTCACGCCTCTTCAGGAAAGCCAACTGCGCAGACTTGGCTTGAAAACACGACGAGACAGCAGTGGGCTGAAGCTTCTGGGTCAATCCAGCAGGCTTTCCTCCTTGACCCTGAAAGACCCATGGCGGGTCGTGCTGGATGGCATCACCCCCGCAAAGTCTTCGACAAAACAGCGACAGAGCCAAGCCTTTCAAATCGCGTTGCTTGCCCCAGAGATGCAAGACCTGATCAAGAAAGGGTTGGTTCTTGATCAGCGCGTCGTTCAAGTCGGCGTCAAGCCCATTCGGCTGTACCGAGCAGGAGTTCAGCACAACAGCTCAGATCTCCTTTTACGCCCGCTTGCCCCCAGCCATGCCCAACCAGGATTGCGCTACCTCAATCAGTTGGCGCAACCTGCCAACGCGCTTGTAGCAGTCAATGGAGGCTTTTTCAACAGGGTTCGCCAACTCCCCCTTGGCGCTGTTCGACTCAACAATGAGTGGCTCTCAGGCCCGATCCTCAACCGAGGCGCCATTGGCTGGAAGCGCCGCGGCCCGCTGATGTTTGGACGCCTGCAGTTGATCCAAGAGATGACGGTGGTTGGACGACGGAGATGGCCTCTCGGAATGCTGAATAGCGGGTATGTGCAACGCGGACTCAGTCGCTACACCCGAGCCTGGGGGCCAACGTATCGCGCGCTGAGTGGAGAAGAGCAGGCGTTGACACTCAGCGAAGGACGCGTCGATGCGGTATATGACCAAGCCTCCCTCGTTCGCGGTGTGCCTTTGCCTTTAAAAGGAGACCTGATCGTGGCCCGTGGGGGGACTGCACTCCCCGCACAGATCGGGGATGCAGTGACCATCAACATGCGCAGCTCAAACCCCTTAGGTGAACTCCCTCAAGTGATGGGGGGAGGGCCCCTTCTGCTGCAAATGGGCAGGGTTGTCCTAAACGGCCGTCAGGAGGGCTTTAGTCCTGGCTTCCTTGCCGTTTCAGCACCTCGCACCGTTGTTGCACAAGACAGCGAGCGAATTTGGCTCCTCGCCGTCAAAGGCGCGAATGGCAGCGATCCCACTCTCATTGAAACGAGTTTGGCGCTGAGTCAACTGGGGCTCAGGGACGCGCTCAATCTCGACGGAGGAAGCTCAACCACCATGCTCATCGCCAATACAACCGTGATGACCGGCCGGGGCATCACGCCTCGCGTGCAAAACGGTCTTGGATTTATCAGTGATCAATCCAAGGTGCTGGCAAACTGAATCCATTGATGCGAATGGCTATGGGCGCCACGTTCTCCATCAGCGCCTCCGCTGCAGCGGAACTCGGACGCCAGGCAGCGGTAGCAGGGACACCAGGGTTGATGCATTTGGACTTGGTATCCGGCAGCTGCGAACAACACGTGATCCGCCTGCGACCCGGTCACCTCGCAGGTGTTGCCATGGCACGAGCCGATGGAGTCACGCTGCACGCTCCAGAGGAGCAACTCCATCTTTTAGAGGGTCTGTGCCTCGATTACCGCGGTGATCTGAGTGGCGGTGGCTTTCTGATCAGCCCCCAAGACAACGTGCGTTGCTGTCTCTGCGGAAGCGCTTTTTCCCGCTGCTAAGAAAAAAAGGTCAGACGAACCAGTATGGTGACGGATTGTCGAACTAGGTCGGGTCTCCGGCCGCATCCCGACCGTCGATGCCAACCATCCAGCAACTAATCCGTCACGAGCGTCAGACCCTCAAGGCGAAAACCAAATCTCCTGCGCTTAGGGCTTGCCCGGAGCGACGGGGTGTATGCACCCGCGTGTATACCTCCACTCCGAAGAAGCCGAATTCGGCTCTACGCAAAGTGGCCCGTGTACGCCTCACCTCCGGGTTCGAGGTCACGGCTTACATCGGTGGCATCGGCCATAACCTCCAGGAGCACTCTGTGGTCCTCATCCGTGGAGGAAGAGTCAAGGATCTTCCCGGTGTTCGCTACCACATCATTCGCGGAACCTTGGACACCGCTGGTGTCAAGGACCGCCGTCAATCCCGTTCGAAGTACGGCGCCAAGTCGCCCAAAGAGTGATTTTCACTCTTTCCACTTTTTCTCACTCTGTTTCTCCACACCTAACGGTTCATGTCACGCCGTAACGCAGCAGTCAAGCGTCCGATCCTTCCGGATCCACAATTCAACAACCGCCTCGCCACGATGATGGTGGCTCGGTTGATGAAGCATGGAAAAAAGTCCACCGCCCAACGCATTCTTTCTGATGCTTTTGGATTGATCGGTGAACGCACCGGTGGTGATCCCGTCGAGCTGTTCGAAACGGCAGTCAAGAACGCGACTCCACTCGTCGAAGTTCGTGCTCGCCGCGTTGGTGGTGCGACCTATCAGGTGCCCATGGAAGTTCGCCAAGAGCGGGGCACTGCGATGGCTCTGCGTTGGCTCGTGAATTTCTCAAGAGCTCGTAACGGTCGCAGCATGGCCCAAAAGCTTGCTGGCGAATTAATGGACGCCGCGAACGAAGCTGGTAGTGCCGTCCGCAAACGGGAAGAAACCCACAAGATGGCTGAAGCGAACAAAGCTTTCGCCCACTATCGCTACTGATCTTCAGTCAACCTGATTTACTCAGGTTGACATGTAGAGTCACATTCGCTTTTTAACGCCCCACCCCGGAGTATCCTGTGGCACGCGACTTTCCCCTGGAACGCGTCAGAAATATTGGTATTGCAGCCCATATTGACGCTGGTAAAACAACCACCACTGAGAGGATTCTGTTCTACTCCGGTGTGGTGCACAAAATTGGTGAGGTGCATGACGGTGCCGCTGTAACCGACTGGATGGCCCAGGAGCGTGAGCGTGGGATCACCATTACTGCCGCTGCTATTTCCACAAGCTGGAATGACCACCGGATCAACATTATTGATACCCCTGGACACGTTGACTTCACCATCGAAGTTGAACGCTCCATGCGCGTTCTCGATGGTGTTATCGCCGTCTTCTGTGCCGTTGGTGGTGTCCAACCACAATCAGAAACGGTGTGGCGCCAAGCCGACCGTTATTCCGTGCCGCGCATGGTGTTCGTCAACAAGATGGATCGGACTGGTGCCGATTTCTTGAAGGTCTACGGCCAAATTAAGGATCGCCTCAAGGCCAACGCGGTTCCCATTCAGCTTCCGATTGGAGCCGAAGGCGAACTCAGCGGAATCATCGATCTTGTTGAGAACAAAGCCAATATTTATAAAGATGATTTAGGCCAAGACATCGAAGTCACAGATGTTCCTGCAAACATGAAAGATGAGGTTGATAAGTGGCGCAACGTTTTGATGGAAACGATTGCCGAAACCGATGAAGAACTGATCGAAAAGTTCCTCGAATCAGGCGAACTTTCCAACTCCGAACTTAAGCAAGGGATCCGTACTGGCGTTCTGAAGCACAGCTTGGTTCCTGTTCTCTGCGGCTCAGCCTTTAAAAACAAAGGCGTGCAACTGGTTCTCGACGCTGTGGTGGATTACCTGCCAGCACCCATCGACGTGCCACCGATTCAAGGCATTCTTCCGAACGGCAAGGAAGCGGTTCGACCTTCCGACGACAGCGCGCCCTTCAGTGCTCTGGCCTTCAAGGTGATGGCTGATCCTTACGGCAAGCTCACCTTTGTTCGCATGTATTCAGGCATCCTCGAGAAAGGAAGCTATGTGTTGAACTCCACCAAAGACAGCAAAGAGCGCATTTCTCGCCTCGTCGTCCTCAAAGCCGATGATCGCGAAGAAGTGGATGCCCTTCGTGCCGGTGATCTCGGAGCTGTTTTGGGTCTCAAGAACACAACCACCGGAGACACCCTCTGCTCAACAGACGATCCAATTGTTTTGGAAACGCTGTTTGTGCCTGAGCCCGTGATCTCGGTTGCGGTCGAACCCAAAACCAAAGGCGACATGGAGAAACTCTCCAAAGCCTTGGTGTCATTGGCCGAAGAAGACCCGACGTTCCGTGTCCGTACGGATCAGGAAACAGGTCAGACCGTGATTGCAGGCATGGGCGAACTCCACCTCGAAATTTTGGTGGATCGCATGCTGCGCGAATTCAAAGTGGAAGCCAATATTGGTGCCCCTCAAGTTTCTTACAGAGAAACCATTCGTGGTTCATCGAAAGGGGAAGGCAAGTTCTCCCGGCAAACTGGTGGTAAAGGCCAATACGGTCACGTCGTCATCGAGATGGAGCCTGGCGAACCAGAATCTGGCTTTGAATTCATCAACAAAATTGTTGGTGGCATCGTTCCCAAGGAATACATCAAGCCTGCAGAGCAGGGCATGAAGGAGACCTGCGAGTCAGGTGTGATTGCTGGTTATCCCCTGATTGATGTCAAATGCACGATGGTCGATGGGTCTTACCACGATGTGGACTCGTCGGAGATGGCTTTCAAGATTGCTGGCTCTATGGCCTTCAAGGATGCGGTCAAGAAGTGCAATCCTGTACTTCTTGAGCCGATGATGAAGGTCGAAGTCGAAATCCCCGAGGATTTCCTCGGTTCGGTGATCGGCGACCTGTCCTCTCGCCGGGGACAGGTAGAGGGCCAGTCCGTCGATGACGGAACGTCTAAAGTCTCTTCCAAGGTGCCCTTGGCCGAGATGTTCGGCTATGCCACCGAACTCCGATCCATGACCCAGGGTCGGGGTATTTTCTCGATGGAGTTCAGTCACTACGAGGATGTTCCTCGCAATGTGGCCGAGGCCATCATCTCCAAGAATCAGGGCAATTCCTGATCTCTACACTCCCTTAATTCACCCCTAGATTCTTTACCAAAATGGCTCGCGAGAAGTTCGAAAGGAACAAGCCCCACGTCAACATCGGCACCATCGGCCACGTTGACCACGGCAAAACCACCCTCACCGCAGCGATCACAAGCGTGCTCGCCAAAAAAGGTCAGGCTGAGGTTCAAAACTATGCCGACATTGATGGTGCTCCTGAGGAGCGCGAGCGTGGCATCACCATCAATACTGCTCACGTTGAGTACGAAACCGATACCCGCCACTACGCCCACGTTGACTGCCCTGGTCACGCGGACTATGTGAAGAACATGATCACGGGTGCTGCTCAGATGGATGGCGCCATCCTCGTGTGCGCAGCCACCGACGGCCCCATGGCCCAAACCAAGGAGCACATCCTTCTCGCCAAGCAAGTTGGCGTTCCCGCCTTGGTTGTTGCACTGAATAAGTGCGACATGGTCGATGACGAAGAAATCATCGAGTTGGTTGAACTCGAGATCCGCGAGTTGCTGTCCAGCTACGACTTCCCCGGCGACGACATCCCTGTTGTTCAAGTCTCTGGCCTTAAAGCCATTGAGGGAGAAGCAGAATGGGAAGCCAAAATTGAAGAATTGATGGCAGCGGTGGATGCAAGCATCCCCGAACCCGAGCGCGAAGTGGACAAGCCATTCCTGATGGCGATCGAAGACGTGTTCTCCATCACTGGACGTGGCACCGTCGCAACCGGTCGTATCGAACGCGGCATCGTCAAAGTTGGCGAAGAAGTTGAAATCGTGGGTATCAGAGAGCCCCGTAAAACCACCGTTACCGGTGTGGAGATGTTCCGCAAACTGCTCGACGAGGGCATGGCCGGCGACAACGTGGGTCTTCTGCTTCGCGGCGTTCAGAAGGAAGACATCGAACGTGGCATGGTGCTCGTGAAGCCCGGCTCGATCACTCCTCACACCAAGTTTGAGGGCCAGGTCTACGTTCTCAAGAAAGAAGAAGGTGGTCGTCACACACCTTTCTTTGCTGGCTACCGCCCGCAGTTCTACATCCGCACCACGGACGTGACCGGCCAGATCACCGCATTCACCGCGGAAGATGGCACCAACGTTGAAATGGTGATGCCTGGAGACAACATCCAGATGACTGGTGAGTTGATCTGCCCCGTTGCCATGGAAATGGGCATGCGCTTCGCTATTCGCGAAGGTGGTCGCACCATCGGTGCTGGCGTGGTCTCCAAGATCATCGAATGATCTAATGCTCAATCCCTGTAAGGGACAGCCTGACTGCGGTGAGGCCGTCCCTTACAGTTCTTGAGTGCAAGAGCTCCAACCTCTGGAGCTCTTGCTGTCCGAACCTCGAAAATCCATCCTCTCCGTCTCTTTTAGGGACTTTCTTGCGCTTCCATGTCCACCGCAATCGCTCAGCAAAAGATTCGCATTCGTCTCAAGGCGTTTGATCGCCGCATGCTGGATCTCTCCTGCGACAAAATTATTGAGACTGCCGACAACACGGCAGCAACGGCCATTGGCCCGATTCCACTGCCAACGAAGCGGAAAATTTATTGCGTTCTGCGCTCGCCCCACGTGGATAAGGATTCACGCGAGCACTTTGAAACGCGGACCCATCGACGCATCATCGATATTTACAGCCCTTCTGCAAAGACCATCGACGCGCTCATGAAGCTCGACCTCCCCAGTGGAGTCGACATCGAGGTCAAGCTCTAATCGGAGCCCCATCCCACGATCAGCTGCCTAGTATTTTGCTCTTCGCTTAAAACCTGCGTGGTTGATCTGTCCGTCAGAGAACTCCCTCTGTTTCCTCTGCCGGATGTGGTTCTTTTCCCAAGCGATGTTCTGCCGCTGCATATCTTCGAGTCGCGTTACCGAATGATGTTGCAGAGCGTCCTGGAAACAGATCGTCGATTTGGAGTCGTGCGTTGGGATCCAAATCAACAAACAATGGCCGCTGTTGGCTGTTGTGCTGAGGTGATTCAGCATCAAACCGGAGACGATGGCCGCAGCAACATCGTGACCCTCGGACAACAGCGTTTTCGGGTCCTCAACGTCACCAGGGAGACCCCCTTTCGCTCAGCAATGGTCAGCTGGATCGAAGACGAGCCGGTCGACAACACCAGCGAATTGGAATCTTTAGCGGCGACCGTGACGCAAGCGTTGAAAGATGTGGTCGAGCTGACGGGCAAACTGACCGACTCCAAATCTTCACTCCCTGACGACCTTCCAGACCTTCCTCGCGAGCTCTCCTTTTGGATTGGAGCGCACCTAGGGGGTCCAGTCGCCGACCAACAACAGGATCTCTTAGAGCTCACCAGCACGCGCACACGGCTGGAGCAGGAGTTCGAAATGCTGGATGAGACCCGACGTCAGCTCGCTGCCCGCACAGTTTTACGCGACACCCTGTCAGAGACCGATCCGAGCAACGGTTAATGCCTTCCACGACAGTCCTCATACCAACAGCAGCCGCTTTGCTGCTCTTGGGTTGTGCCTACCAGCTTTGGAATCGACGCAACCGCGCCTATCACTCCAGTGAGAGCGTTGCCGCCGCCTACGACGCTTGGACCGATGACCAGTTACTGGAATCGCTGTGGGGTGAGCATGTTCATCTTGGGCACTACGGAACCCCTGCAAAGCCTCGAGATTTCAGGCAAGCCAAAGCCGACTTCGTTCATGAGTTGGTCCGCTGGAGTGGCTTCGATCAATTGCCCCCGGGATCCCGCGTCTTGGATGTGGGTTGCGGTATCGGAGGAAGCGCCAGGATCCTTTCCCGTGACTACGGTTTAGATGTCTTGGGGGTCAGCATCAGCCCGGCTCAGATCAACCGAGCCACCCAGCTCACCCCCGACACATTGTCCTGTCGCTTCGCCGTCATGGATGCCCTCAACCTGCAGCTTGAGGATCAAGCGTTTGACGCCGTTTGGAGTGTCGAGGCCGGTCCTCACATGCCCGACAAGCAGCGGTTCGCCGACGAACTCCTACGCGTCCTGAAGCCTGGCGGGCGCCTGGCCGTAGCCGACTGGAACCGTCGCGATCCAGTGGATGGTGCCCTTGACCGACGCGAACGCTGGGTGATGCATCAATTGCTCACGCAGTGGGCGCATCCTGAATTCGCCAGCATCCGCGGTTTTCGTCAGAACCTTGAAATCAGCCCCCATCAACACGGCACGATCAGCACCGACGATTGGACAGACGCCACCTTGCCCTCTTGGAATGAATCCATCCTTGAAGGGATTCGCAGGCCCAATGCGATTCTCCGCCTTGGCCCCAAGGCCGTTCTGCAGGGCCTACGCGAAACACCCACGCTGCTATTAATGCGTTGGGCTTTTGCCCGAGGAATGATGCAATTTGGTGTGTTTAAAACTGATCACGCTTGAGAGAAAGCTGTTGAACGCAAGCTGTTGAACGCAAGCTGTTGAACGCAGGCTATTGAGATCAAGCTCCTGAGATCACTCCAACACGGAACTGGGATAAGCCCCGAATTGGAGAAGGTGTTCACACAGCGGCTGAAGGCTTGTGGTCAGCTTGTCGAGGTACTCAGCCGTCTTTTGCCCCGGCAGCTCCACATCCACAAAAAACACATATTCACCAAGCTCACGCTTCGAGGGACGCGATTCAATCCGGCTCATGTTCAGTCCGAGCTGGGCAATCGCTTGCAAGGCCTCAATCAACGCCCCAGGAGCGTTTTGATGCAGTGAAAAGGCAAGACTGGCAATATCTCCCTCACAACTCACCTCACCGTTCTGAAGCAACAAGAAGCGGGTGCGGTTGCCAGCGACATCATTCACTGGATAGGCCAACTCCTGGAGTCCCTGTTGCCCCGCTAACGAGCGATCGGCGATGGCTGCTCGGAAGTGACTGCCTCGCACCATCCTGGCCGCTTCAGCGGTGGATCTGGCTGGGAGCTGCACAGCCTGCGGTAGGTGACGCGCCAACCAGCCGCTGCATTGGGCTAGAGCCTGGGGATGGGACAGGACCTCCGAAATTCCCTCAAGAGAGCCGCTGCTCAGCAGCGCATGACGAATCGGCAGGACAACAGCACGACGAATTCTCAAGTTCGAATAAGACCAGAGAGCATCAAGGCTTGCCGTAACCCCCCCCTCAACGGAGTTCTCCACAGGCACGACGGCCGATTCGCAGCGACCATCGGCAACATGCTCAACCACGGACCGAAGCCCCGAACACGCCACCAGTTCTGGATTCTCGATCGCCTCAAGTTTCATGAGGCTGCGAGCAGCCCGCTCCCCATAGGTCCCTTCCGGCCCGAGAAAAGCCACACGCATCGGCATCGGATCAAGACACACATCGATCGATAGGATCATGCCGCGTCAGGACACGGTCATGCCCCTGGCCTTTCGAGCCAGTCAGCATCTCGATCTACCCATCGCAGATGAGTCAGAACGTCTGCGGGCTTATTTGCATGAGCACGACCGCGTTGTCAAAGCGTTGCTCGACCCCAGCCAGCTCACCGCCTTGGCACCGGGGCACTATCGCTACACCGTGACAACACTCAATGTGTTCCAACTGCATGTCAAACCAGTGGTGTCGCTCGAAGTCGATGAAGTGAGCGGACAACTACGGATCCGAGCTCTTGATGCGGACCTCGAGGGTTTGGGCTTAGTGGATGATTTTCAACTGAGCCTTGAAGCCTTGCTCGAAGCCACTCCAAGGGGACTGCAAGGGGAGGCCATGTTGAGCGTGGAAGTGAGCCAGCCACCCCTGCTACGCCTCATTCCCAAGCGCGTGTTGGAGAGCACCGGGGAGTCCATCTTGAATGGAATTCTGCTCACGATCAAAGGCCGAGTCGGTCGTCAGTTGGTGGCTGATTTTCGGTCTTGGGCCAAGGATTTGGATAGCCCTCCCGCCAGTGAGTCCGCCCTACCCGGTAGCGAATAGCTTCCTCAAGAACGAGTGCCGATGCAGGGGGGTTGGGCCAGCGGCCAGCAGCGCTGCTCGATGTTGAGCCGTTCCATATCCTGCATGTCGCTCCAGTCCATACCCTGGGAATCGATGGGACAGGCGCCGAAGCAAAGCGTCGCGAGCCTCTTTTGCCAACACACTCGCAGCAGCTATGGCGGCATGACTGCTGTCCCCACGCACGATGGTGCGTTGAGAGCCCGCCCACAAACGCAATGGGAGCACTCCATCCACAAGAACCAGCTGGGGCCGGCTGGGCAGGCGCTGCAGAGCACACAACATGGCCTGCTCCGTCGCGGTGCGAATGCCGTAGTGATCAATCGCCCGAGCAGAGCTTTGACCCAATCCCCAAGCCTGGGCATGCTCCTCAATCAGAGGAACGAGTGCGGCGCGACGACGCGGTGTTAATGCCTTGCTATCGGTGAGGCCAGCCGCTTGCAAATGCGCTGCGGCTTGATCACTCAGTACAACGGCCGCCGCAAAAACGGGCCCAAACAAGCAGCCTCGACCCACTTCATCCACCCCAGCGATGCCCAGGCCATCGCCATCGACCATCGGAGCTGACACCACCCGTTAGTCGTTATCGGAAGTCGATGCAGACGAACGACGACGACGGCGACCAGGCCTTGTATCAGAGGAGTCTGCGGGCTCAGCACTGACCTCTGGCTCAGAGCTAGCGACCGGTTCAGAAATGGATACGGAGACAGATTCCACAACGGAGACAGCTTCCGGCTCAGGTGAGATCTCCAGTCGTGGGGTCTCAATCAAAGGCGTGATCTCCACAAGCAACGGCTGTGAATGGTCGTCCGGCTCTAGGGGAGTGACGACGGTTGTGGGTGCTGAATCGTCTCCAGCAGCTGAGGCAAGGGGACGGCCAGAACCAGGACTTGCGCTACGACCATTTCCCCTCGGCCCACGACGGCGGCGGCGACCTGCGTTCGCCGACATTTGCTGTCGAGCCTGCTCAAGTACCTGCTCTGCGTCTTCGCCGGGACGAACGATGCGCACCATCAGGTTGTCCAGCTCGGGCTGAGACTCCAGCAGTAAGGCTGGATTGAGGCCGAGCCATCCGTAGACCTGCTCTTCCTCTTCATCCATAGGAACCGCAACCAGCTCAGGATCCTGACGTCGGCTCACGCTTGCAGGCTCAATGGCAGCAGGCGTCGATGCAGCGCTGGCAATCTCCACCTCATCCAAAGGCGCATCGCTGCTATCGACAGGACCAGAAGCCGCCACAACCTTCCCTCGGCCACCGCGACGACGTCGAGCATTCGAGGCCTCTCCAGACTGAGGGACTTCAGCCCGAGCTGACGCTGCAGAGCGCACCAGCCCCGTGGCGGTGGCGAGAGGCTGCATCAGATCCTTTCCAGGAAGCACGGCAACATGGCCAAGCCCCCCACAGCTGGGGCAGGCTCGCCCGAACAGCTCATAAATATTTTGGCCCTGACGCTTACGCGTCAGCTCCACAAGACCGAGTTCTGTGAGCTGGGCAATTTGAGGGCGAGCGGCATCATCACGAATCGCGCTGGTGAAATGCTCCAACAACTGCAACTGATCACGACGGGAGTCCATGTCGATGAAGTCGACGATGATCACCCCACCGATGTTGCGCAAACGCAACTGACGCGCGATCTCAATCGCCGCCTCACAGTTGGTCCAGAGCACCGTTTCCCTGGCATTCGCCGAGCGGGTAAACGAACCAGAGTTCACATCAATCACCGTGAGCGCCTCGGTGGGCTCGATGATCACGTAGCCACCAGAGGGGAGATCCACCCTTGGCTTCAGGGCATCACGAATGGCGCCATTGACTTTGTAGTGCTCGAGCAGCTCAGAGGGCTCGGGGTGGGCCTCCACCACCACATGACTTCCCTCCTCTCCGAGGAACGAACGCACCCGCTCCACAGCAGCGGAAGACTCCACCACCACACGCTCCAAGTCCAAGCCGGTGTGATCGCGAAGAATGCGATGAATAAAATCCTCATCGCGGTTGAGAAGCACCGGAGGGGATGCCGTCTCAGCAGCTTTTTGGATCGCCTCCCATTGACGTAACAGCGATTCGAGGTCGTCAATCAGCAATTCTTCGCTGATTCCATCGGCTTCCGTACGAATCAGCAGCCCCGCACCTGGGGGCTTCACCAACACACCAAGAGCACGCAACCGGTTGCGCTCTCCTTCTGAACCAATGCGCCTGGAGATATTGACTCCCTGACCACTGGGTTGAAGCACCAGGTACCGACCTGGCAGCGCCAGATTGCCTGTTAAGCGTGGACCTTTGGTGCCCGTGGGCTCCTTCATCACCTGAACCAGCACTTTTTGGCGTGGTTCGAGCAGTTCTGTAATGCCGGCGGCACCTTTTTTAAGGCGCAAAGGGCCTAAGTCGGTGACATGAATGAAGCCATTTTTTTCGCTTTCCCCGATATTGACGAAAGCAGCATCAATCCCTGGAAGAACATTTTCAACGGTGCCCAAATAGACATCACCGATCTGGTAACGCCCTTGGGCAACGATTAATTCATCAACGCACTCATCTGTGAGAACTGCGGCAATGCGCAGTTGCTCAGCAATAACAATTTGTTGGGGCATAAACAATGACTGACGACGCCCGTCAGGATTGGAGCCCGATCAACAGCCAGCCGGCATGTCGCACGGGATTGGAATGAATTCAGGTGACCGATTCGGCCTAAACATTCGGAGTGAATAACTCCTTTGATTTGGAGCTCGACTGCAATGCCTGAGCATTGTTTGAAACAGGAGGCTCTGGCCTCTTATTCCGCAAGATGTGGGAGCAAGAAGGTCGGGACGAAACCGTGGCGCAGGCCCGTGGTTTGTCGTCTTGGTATGAATTTAGCACCGCACAAGCCGTAGCTCGAGGCGCCGAACATTGTGAAGATGTAAAGGCTGCTCCAAGGCTTCAGACAACCAGTGCTGCAACTGAGCGGGCTTCAGGCTCCGTCCTTGGTTATCGATGTGGGCGAAGAAGGCAAGCGTCACCCCATCAGCCAAACCTTCATCAGCCAAGCCTTCATCGACTGGGGCAACAATCTCAAGCCTCTCTAAAGCAGGTCTGCAATCGCGCTGACGAGGACGACCTTTTTTATCGGTGTCGTGCCAAACAAGCGTGTCACGCGACAACAAATCATCCACGACCTGCTTCCAGCGCGCCAAAGAAATCGAAGGCTCGCCCGCTTGAGGTTTCAACTCAAAACTCCATCGGGCTGCTTCCAGTTGCTGCGAGAGGCTCTGGCCAGACACGGGCACTTCATAGGCCTCCATCAACTCAAGACCTGGCGGAAGGGTCTGCTGCCAACGCTTCAAAACCTGAAGCGCCTCCACCTGTTCGATGAATTCCAAATCCATCCATTCCCCCTCCCCTTGCACGCCTAGTGGCAGCGCCAAGGCGAGCTGAAGCCGGGGAAGTGGATGAAAGCCACCGGTGAAACTCACCGGCAATTCAGCCCGTCGAAGCGCACGCTCAAACAAGCGCACCAAATCCAGATGGCTGAGCAGGGCCATCGCGCCTGTTTTGCTGAAACGAAACCTGATCCGGCAGACCCGATCACTCGGTGGAGCTTGCCTTGGCTTCTGAACCGGGATCTCAGGAGCAGGAATCACCACGTTGTGGCCTAGGTCAGGGCCACAGACCCCACAACTGCTGCATCCATCAAACGAACAATCCGGAACCACAGCCGCGTCAAGCGCTCGCTTGAGGTCTTCAGCCAACCAGCGCTTCTCAATCCCGGTATCGATGTGATCCCAAGGCAGCGGCTGAGCACAAAAGGCATCCAACCCCTCCTCGCTGAGCGCATTCGCCCGTCCCCAGCCGCCGAGCTCAAGAGCCCGGTAGCGACCTTCCAGACCGGCTGCGGCAATCGCGCCCGTCCAAGCCTCATAGGTGCGATCGAGGGCCTCGAACCAGGCATCCATCCCTGCCCCCGCACGCCATGCCGCTTCGATGACAGGCGCCAGGCTCCGATCCCCACGACCGACGAAGTCCTCCATGGCCGAGAGCCTCACATCCGTGAAGTTGAAGCGGACACCACGGAGGCGCTTCCCGGCTTCCCGAAGCAACTGCTGACGCCTTAAAAACTCTGCCGTCGAAACGCTGTGCCACTGAAACGGCGTATGCGGTTTTGGGGTGAAATTACTGATGGTGATGTTGAGATTGAGGCGACCCAAATCGCGGCAGCGATCGAGCAACATCCGACAGGTCTCGGCGATGCCGAGCACATCGGCATCGGTCTCACCAGGCAGCCCAATCATGAAATAGAGCTTCACCTTCCGGAAGCCGTTCTGCATGGCCGTGCGGATTCCATCCACAAGGTCGGTATCCGTCAGGCCTTTGTTCACGATGTCTCTCAGCCGCTGGGTGCCGGCTTCCGGTGCAAACGTGAGCCCTGACTGCCGGGAGCCCCCAAGGATGTGAGCGATATCGTCATCAAACCGGTCCACCCGCTGACTCGGCAACTGAAGCGTGACGTTGCGATCGGCGAGACGGTTACGAAGCTCGACACCCACAGCGGGCAACGCCAAATAATCGCTGCAGCTCAACGAGAGCAACGAAAAGTCGCTGTAACCCGTGCGCTGCATTCCCGTTTCAATCGCCTCAATGACGGCCTCAGGCTCCACGTCTCTTGCTGGCCTCGTCAGCATTCCCGGTTGGCAAAAACGACAGCCGCGGGTGCAGCCACGCCGAATTTCCACCGTTAATCGGTCATGCACGGTTTCGACATGGGGAACGAGTCCCATCGCGTAATGAGGCATGGGAGTGGCCACGCGCCTCAACGGGCGCGCCGGGAGACCAGGCTCCAGCGGCGCCACGCTGATCCCTTGCGGATCCGGTCCATAGAGCGAGGGCACATAAACCCCTGGGACAAGAGCCAGATCACGGAGCAAGTCCGTTCGCGACCAACCCGCCGCTTTGGCTTCGGCCACCACCAATCCAATCTCAGGGAGAAGTTCCTCCCCGTCCCCTAAAGCAATGAAGTCGAAAAAAGCTGCGTAGGGCTCAGGGTTGCTGGTGGCGGTGGGACCGCCAGCAAAAATCAGAGGCGGGGACTCAGGGTGAGAGAGGGGCAAGTCGCCTCGCTCTGCCGCATACAACGGCACTTTCGCCAAATCCAACATGGCGAGAATGTTGGTCGCACCCAGCTCGTAACTGAGGCTGAAGCCAAGAACGTCGAAGGCTGGGAGCGGCCTCCTGCTCTCCACCGCAAACAGCGCTTGATTCCGCTCTTTCAGCCTCTCGGATAGATCAGCCTCCGGGAGATAGGCCCGATCACAGAGCTGACCGGGAACAGCATTGAGGATCGAATAGAGAATGATGTGGCCGAGGTTGCTGGAGCCCACCTCGTAAATCTCGGGGTAGGTCAGAGCCCAGCGAACCCGCGCCGCCTCCCAATCCCGTGGCTCCACCCCCAACTCATGGCCCATGTAGCGGGCGGGGCGATTGATTGAGGCATCCACAAGCTGGTCAAACTCCACGACAGCGTGGGGATCCGGATCCTGCTTCGTGTGGGACGGGGCGACAATCACGACCACCAGGCCCTGCTTCTTTCATCGTATGTAGCAGGATGCCCGCAGCAACCCCAGTCATTCGTGGTCAAGGTCAACGGCAATTACCTGAAACTCAAAGCGGGTTATCTGTTCCCGGAGATTGGCCGCAGGGTGAAGGCCTTTAGTAGCGCCACCCCCGGGGCCCAACTGATTCGTCTTGGCATCGGAGACGTCACAGAGCCCCTACCGCTGGCCTGTCGCAACGCCATGAAATCAGCCATCGACGAGATGGGGACGGCGGAAGGGTTCCACGGCTATGGACCAGAACAGGGTTATGCCTGGCTTCGTGAGGCGATTGCCCGCGATGACTTCCAAGCCAGGGGCTGTGAGATCAGCGCAGAGGAGATCTTTGTGTCGGATGGCTCCAAATGCGACAGCAGCAATATCCTCGACATCCTCGGGAGTGGTAACCGCATTGCAGTCACCGATCCGGTGTATCCGGTCTACGTCGACAGCAATGTGATGGCTGGCCGCACAGGCGAAGCGGGCGATGACGGTCGTTATGGCGGCCTCACCTACCTGCCGATCACCGCCGATAACGGCTTTGCAGCACAGATTCCCAGTGAACCTGTGGACCTGATCTACCTCTGTTATCCCAACAACCCCACGGGCGCTGTCGCGACGAAGGCTCAACTCAAAGCGTGGGTGGACTATGCCCGTGCCAACAAAGCCTTGATTCTGTTTGATGCCGCTTATGAAGCCTTCATTCAGGATCCCGAGCTACCCCATTCCATCTATGAGATCGAGGGCGCACGCGAGTGTGCGATCGAATTCCGCTCCTTCTCCAAAAACGCCGGTTTTACAGGCACCCGTTGCGCCCTAACCGTTGTTCCCAAAGGGCTCAAAGGCCAAGCCGACGATGGTTCAGAGGTGGAACTTTGGGGGCTTTGGAACCGTCGGCAGAGCACCAAGTTCAACGGTGTGAGCTACATCATTCAACGCGGTGCGGAAGCGGTGTATTCCGACGCAGGGAAACAGCAAGTGAAGGCGCTTGTGAGCTTTTACATGGAGAACGCTGCCATCATCCGGGGCGAGCTCAGTGCCGCAGGCATCGAAGTGCATGGAGGACAGCACGCGCCCTATGTGTGGCTGAAAACCCCTTCCGGAATGGACTCCTGGAGCTTCTTCGATCACCTTCTTCAGAAGGCCAACGTGGTGGGAACGCCCGGCAGTGGCTTCGGGGCTGCGGGAGAGGGCTATTTCCGCCTTTCCGCCTTCAACAGCCGCAGCAATGTGGACGAAGCGATGGCCCGCATCCGCAACCTATGACCTCATCACTCCTAGATTGGAAGGAGTGGGAATCAGTGGTAATGGTGGATACACCCAGCCGTAGCCCCGGTGGGGCTGCGGTTCTTGATAAGCAGACCGAGCGGGTGCGTAAGACATCGCCCCGCTACAAGGTTTTGCTTCATAACGACCCTGTTAACAGCATGGAGTACGTCGTCGTCACGCTTCAGCAGGTGGTTCCCCAGCTCAGTGAACAGGACGCGATGGCCGTGATGCTGGAAACCCACAACACGGGGGTCGGTCTGGTGATCGTTTGCGACATTGAGCCTGCAGAGTTCTACTGCGAAACCTTGAAGAACAAGGGCCTCACCAGCACCATCGAACCAGAAGATTGATACAGCCCCCCCCCAGATCAACGTTGCACTGGTGGGGAACGCTCTTCTATGTACCGGTGCTCTACGGGCTGGGTTGGCTGAGCGCACGACCTCTGGCACTGATTTTCCCCCAATGGCGCCCGGACCAGGTGAACCTGGCTGGAGTGGTGGTGGCGTTGCTGCTGCTGTTGCTCACCCTCCCTTGGCGATTGCGACGCAGCTGGGGTGTCGAGCATCCCTGGCAAAAGCTGGGGATTGTCGTCCCTGCCGCTGCGGGGCTACGCGCCTTCCTTCGCGGATTCTTGAAGGCAGCTGCACTGCTTTTTGGCGTGGTTGTGGTCCTACTGCTCAGTGGCCAAAGCCAATGGCAGGGGCAACTTACAGCCGGACAACTCCTTAACGCCATCGCCCTGCTGCTGGGATTGGGATTCGCTGAGGAACTGCTCTTTCGTGGTTGGCTCTGGGGTGAATTGGAGCTGCTGGCAGGCCGTCAACAGGCCATTGGCTTGCAGGCTGCCTTCTTTGCTCTGGTGCATCCCTGGTACCAGCTGCCCGCGATCGAAGCGATTGGTCTGCTGGTAGGGCTGGCGCTCTTGGGGCTGGCCCTAGCGCTGCAACGGCGGGCCGATCAAGGTGCGCTCTGGGGATCGGTTGGACTTCACGGCGGACTGGTCGGGGGCTGGTTTGCCCTGCAATCCGGCCTGATCAGCGTGCCGGCGACAGGGCCAGTTTGGCTCTTGGGTCCTGGCGGGGCCAATCCCAACCCGATCGGAGGCCTCTTGGGCTGGGTCGGGCTAGCGGGATTAATCCTGGTGCGCCGCCGCTGGTGGCGCTGAGCTAGCGGGTCGCGGTCGCCAAGGCCTTGCGGCCTTCAACGGGTGCACGCAGGGCTTCTTCAAGTGGAGCTGTGCCGTAGTCGCGTTCGAGAAGTCCCATCACCGTTTTGCCGAAACGACAAGGATCGCGATCAAACGCTTCAAGGCAAACACGACCAAACGTGCTGCCCATCGGCTCAGGATTCCAAAGGAGTTTGCGCGCCGTCCAGGGCATCATGCTCATCGGGTTGTATCCAGGCTTAATCAAACCTTGATCAAAGCCGTATTGCTCGAGGTGCGTGTGCGGCTGTAAGCCGATGAAGAAGATGGCAGGTTCAACCCGATCTTCACCAAAAATCGTTTCGAGTTCCCGGTGATACGCCACGGTTTGCCGAATCGTTTCAGGCCTTTCATCAATCACATTGAAGGAGTAATTCACCGACACGTGATCACGGAAGCCCGCGTCGGCAAGCATCCGGCAACTTTCCAAAACAGTGCGCAGGTTGTACCCCATACGCATCTTGCGAACGAGCTCCTGGGAACCTGAAGTTATACCGATTTCGAAGTAACTCATGCCGGTCTCAACCATCAACTGGGCCAACTCAGGATCCAAGTTGTCGGCACGGATGTAGGCCGCCCAACGAATCCCCGTTAGACCTTCCGCTTTGATCGCACGCAACAGCTCCTTTGCATCCTCGATGTATTTCCGAGCGGGAATGAACTGCGCATCGGTAAACCAGAAGCCCCGCACCCCACGGTCATAAAGCTGACGCATTTCAGCAACAACTTCCTGCACAGGATTGACCCTTACCTGCTTGCCTTCCACAACGGTGTAGACGCAATAACAACAGTTGTGAGGGCACCCTCGCTTGGTCTGAACACCAACGTAAAAGTCTCCACCTTCTAAGTACCAATCCAGCTGCGGCCAAATCGAAGCGATGTAGTTGTAATCACACGCTGTCTTTGGCCTGCTCTCGGGTTGCTCATGAATCAAACCCCGGCGAGGCGCCTCTCCCACAACAAAACAACGCTCTCCATCAAGCGGTTGTTGAGCCAACAGCTTTTCCAGGAGTGGCTCACCCTCCCCGATGGAAATGATGGTTCCCTTCGGCAAGGACCGGCCCAGCTGTTCATAAAAAACACTGACGGCACCACCACCTAAAACGACACGCGCTTCTGGACGATGGCGACGCGCCCGTTTCAAACCACGACGCACCAATTTTTGATTGCGATGAAGTTCGCCGTAATGACTGGTCATCAAGCGCAATCCACCCAAGGCCCCCTTGACTCGCTTCAGAGGGTTGCGTGCATAAAACACTTCAAAGGAATTTTGGAGTGGATTCCCGCCTCGGCCATCCACAGGTGCATAGATCTGAATGTCTCTCCAAGAGAAGACCAACAACGTGGGCCGAAACTGATCCACCACGTTGAGCAGAACACCTTCAACATCAAGAACCGGCAGGGCCGCCAGATCAAGAATGCGCTGGGGCAATTCCGGAAAACACTTGTGCAAGTGATCGGCGAGATAAATCGGTCCGATCGGAAAGATTGGATTGCATGGCAAGCGCACAAACAGGACCCTTTCACCTGCTGCCCTTGACGTCGCGATCGGTACTGCGTTGCTCATCCGCGGACGCTAACAACTGCATCCGCTGCAACGCCCGGCCCCGGGCTTCAGGATTGCTTCATCAAGAAGCGGTTACAAACCGCAAACTTGCTTTACAATTGCTTCGGCAGGGCGTCCTGCCCTTCCGTAACCGTCTCCTTGCGAGACCTTCTTTTCCGTTCTCATGACTACCACCATCCAGCAGCGCTCCGGCGCTAACGGCTGGCAGC
>NZ_UCNZ01000024.1:0-103274 GCF_900474245.1 Synechococcus sp. UW179B | reverse complement strand
CCGACGCCTTGAAGCAGCTGGGATTCCACACCGACCGACTCAAAACCGGCACCCCTGCCCGCGTTGATCGCCGCAGCATTGCGCTCGACCAACTCGAAGCGCAACCAAGCGATGCCGCCGATCGCTTCTTTTCGTTTGACCCCACGGCCTGGGCCAGCGGCGAACAGATGAGCTGCCACATCACCCGCACTACAGCGGCAACGCATCAACTGATTAAAGACAACCTCCATCTCACCGCGATTTACGGCGGCATCATCGACAGCAAAGGCCCGCGCTATTGCCCCTCCTGGCGTAGTTTTTGCCCTACCTCTGCCTCACCTCATGGGTGGGGCTTTCTTGTGTCGTCTCAAGGCTTTTCAGCGGATTTGCCCTACCTGTGCCCACTGCCCTACCTTTTTCTATACCTTTGCTGAGAGCTAGCTGAAACGCTGCTCACAGAGGCCCCTTATACCCCTTCTTACCTAAAACATAGATATAGGTAGGGTAAGTAGGACAGGCAGGGCAATCGATTGGGCTGCAAGGCTTTTGAGCTGCCCTACCTATGCCCTACCTGCCCCACCTATACCGCTTGCCTATCTTGGGTCTACAGAGAGGAAAAAAATGGCAATAGACATCTCAGCAAAACTCCTAAACGACAAAAAGGTGATCGCTGCTTTACAAGACCTGTCCAATGACAAGGTTGATAAAGCAATTAAATCCGGTATTAGCAGCGCAGCTCGTGGGGCTAAAAAGCACATCGCTGGTGGGCTTAAGGCTGGTGGGCTAAACCTCAAGAGCACCCGTATCAAGGCTGGCCTTGAAGATCCCAAAATCAGGAATGGAGGCAACAGTGCATTTATATGGGCCAGCCAGGATCCCGTTACAGCTAACAGCTATGGGGTCAAGCAAAACAGGCGCGGCTTAGGTGTCACGTTTTACAAGGGTGAGCGCAAGACAATTAAGCGGGGCTTTATAGCCAAGGTCTGCCATTAGCTGGAGTACCTGGCAAACGTTATCCAGCTAAGAATGCTGTGCGCTTTATTCATGGTCCTTCTATCTCGCAGGCTTACAGCAATGGCGCGAAGTCTGGAGTGATCAAGCCTTACACAGAAAAGGAAGTAGCAGAAGCACTGGCCAAGGGCATCAAGCGCCGCTTAGACAGCTTTGCTCGCAAGTTCTGAGCGACTGGGGTTGCGGGTGCCCCCCCTAGTAAAGGTACTTCCACGGCCTGCAAAGTGCGGCGGCCCCCCGGCGCAGAAAACTGCTAGCGGTAGGCAATTATTCGTGGTTCACCAGGCTGCCAAGACTGTTGAAACTCCCCTTATTAATTCTGTTTTTGCATCTGAGATAGTGCGCCAGCCTATTGCAACACCGCTGAGCCTTGGCGCTAACGCTAAAAATTGATCTCTCACCCTTCGGCAGCGATTAAATTGTTTGCTAGTTACATCTGTAACCAGTACAACTTCACCTGCCGCCTGTTGTGCTTTTAGGCGATGAAGACCACCGCGTGCACGTTCAATATCGGCTTGTAACACCTCTAGCGAGGGAAGCTCAAATGGCATAGCTAATTGCACTGACGGCTCTGTGTCTTGATATAAATCTGCATTTTTTTGTGCTTGATCACTCATAGCCAGCAACACACTGTTTATACTTGAGAGCATTAAGCCATATGCATCCCTGCTCTCAAGCAGTTGTGGAGCAATCGATTTTACCCAGCTCTTCATTAGTTTCTCAAGAAGAGCGAATACTTCCTTCTCTGCAATCTGAGTCTGCTCGGCATCACAAAACCTACTTTCCTCTTCCTGCAGCTGTAGCAATAAAGAACGGCCCTGCCACCAGAGTCTTTTACGACGTTCTAATGCCAACTCCTGGCGTGGGGTAAGTGCACTTTTATCAGCTTGCTCTAATTGATGCCAGACGATCAGCAAACGCTCGAGATCTACTTTCGCTGGACGTCCAGGTTGAATGCAGGCCTGCAATCTTGGTTCGGCCTGCGCAATCCGTCGAAAACTGGTGAGTGGTAGCCCAAGACGACGAGCAGCCTCTCTAAGGCTCACCACTTGGCAATCAGAACTGCTCATTAAGAGAGCCCTCTACCTGCTCGAAATTTTTCATCACCCTCCGACACTCTGTGCTGCTCAGGTTCAATTGACGGACAGAGCACCATTGAAGAATCGCTTCTTCGTTGCAGCATCCAGCCTTCATCGCGGCTTGAGCACTCCAGGTGCACATACTCGGTGGAGGGTGTGGAGGGTTATTTCCGCCACTTTTCTCGATAGGGACAGAAAAACAATCCCTAGACCCATCCTCCCGCAGCCGTGCCATTAACCCAACTCCTTGGCGTTGGTGGTTGGACGTGGTCCCCAATGGGGATCATCAAAATCAAGCCGGTGCGGTCTTCGCTTCTTGGTGATTGGTGGAGTCTTATCCAGTAATTCACCCTGACCCAAAGAAACAGACTCCTGAGGCTCCAATGACTCCTCTAGAGGAGATATAGGAGAGGGATTAACAACTTTTTCCCTGTGTTCAAAAGGGATGTGAGTCGGTGGAGTCGGTGGAGCTTTTTTTTGAGACTCAGCTAGTTCGACCTTTGCCAGGCTTAGATCAACACCACTAGGGCGATAGAGATTCCGCCCCGACACAGTCCGCTGATCCACCAACTTCTTGGCGCATAGCTGCTGGAGGGTGTCAAAAGCCATGCGACGGGCATTTGATCCCTTCTGTCCGGCATAGAGGTCTGGGTATTCCTCCAGAACGTTCTTAGCTGTGGTCTCGTAGTGGTTATCAATCCACCGATTACGAACAAGCTGCAATACCGGCACCTGCCGCTCATTGAGCTTGGCTTCGGTTTTGAGTTGATCTTGTTCAGCCTTGATGTCTGCATAGTCACCATGGTTGGTGAATTGACAGTGGTCGGTCTGTTCAATCACGAAAGTGATTGGTTTTCCGCCACGACCGTCGCTGTTCAACACAAGGCGGCGATCACTTTTGTCCTTCTCATTTAGGAAGGCGAGATGGATGATTCTGCTGACCGCTGCAGTGATCGCAGTAGAGCCACGACTAGCCGTCACTGACCTTTCATCCTCGCGACCTTTCCCAGCGTGGTGCAAAAGGATTGTGGTGATCTTATGAGGCGCTAAACGGCGCTCAAGTGCCTTAATCGGCTCTGCAATTTCAGTCTGGTTTTCATTGAGACCCAGAGGACCAACAAGGGATGCCAACGAATCAGCTATCAACAACGATCCTGGGTTCTTGCGCGCCAACTCACCAATCTTTTCGATGCCCTCTTCATCGAGAAAGCAAGGTGCTTCTGCAGTGAAAAGCCACTTGATCTCCTCACGTAGGCGGCAACGTTTTGGGATTGGAACACCTTGACTGTGTGCCATCCGCTCTGATGGTCTTTGAGGCTCCTCAACCACCATTCCGGCAGAAAGAAACATCTCACCCCAATCAGCCTGCGATTGATCAGTACCAAGAATGATCACCGATGGTTTGTTGCCAGGATTACCAATGCTCTGACCAAGAAAGATCTCAGAACGGCTGAGGTAAGCAGAAAGAAAAGCAAGAACCAATGCTGTCTTTCCTGTTTTCTCGCGCGCCAGAAGCAGATTGATCCTGCCTCTGCAGAAGATCTGATTCCAGACCCAGGTGGTTGGATCGATGGTTATCACATCACCACCACCAACACCATCCTTTAGATCAAGAAATTGACGCTGTGCCTCGGAGTCAATCAACTTCGCTTCATGATCACGAAGCGATGCCCCAGCAGTGTTGGCATAAGTGCGGATGTGACTTAGTCGCTCCACCCTTGACATTTTCTGGCGATGCCATTTCTTCACAAGAGAATGAATGTGTTCCCAAAACAGCATTGGAGTCGACAGCCCATTTGGCATTTCGGGATTTACGCCAGCCTTAATGGCTTGCTGCTGGGTCTGTTCCTTCAGAGCGGAGTATTGCCGCATCCCAAAAAGCACTCCATCTAGTTGGTGGTGGGATTGGATAACACCAACCATTTGCAGCCACTTGAAGGCTGCATGCTCTTCCTCCTGGTCAATACTCATGCGACGATGAAACTCTTTTGCGATGTCTTGATCCATTAATCAAGACCCCCGAAATAGAATGGGGATAACGAGTTGTGGTCTCTCGCTGTTGGTGCAGCGGGTTTTTTTTGCATGATCATCCCTGCCTACGAGCCTGAAGGCCGTGCTGATTAAACGCATCTCGGCAACTCTCAACATTCCATACCAAAGGAGAATTTCGATATGGACCAAGAACATAGTGACGGCCAATCTCTAAGAAACCTCCATTGCTCTCTCGACGACGGTGAAGCGTGTCAGGGCTGACTCCCAATTGCAAAGCAGCAAAAGAAGTCCTCATCCATTCGGACATAATTAAAACCATGTTGTGTCTATTACTCGCCGGAACCCTTTCAGCCAATACTGGAGCCAACAGTGACAACTGCCGGAATGAATCTGAGGTGGCTCTTGGAAGCCAGCAACAAGAAATTTTTAGGCTTACTGGAGTGTTAGTACCCGGTTCAAGCAACTGCTGAGAACCTACTTGCTGCCTCTTTCAGGCGCAATCACTGACAGATATACGATCAAAATGAATAAGTAAGTAGCGGGAAGCTCCGGGAATTAGCGGGAAGTAGCGCTTGAAGGAAATACGAGAAAATCTTTATAATTAGTTCACAACTTAAGGGCTCCTTGGAGGACGTCAGAGCCAAAACTCACCCAAGAAACCCATTCAGCCGCAAAGCAGTTTTCACACCAGAAATCACACCAAACAAAGAGTCACGCCGCCAGAGCGCTAAATCCAGATATTAAAAAGCCCAGTCAGAGACTGGGAAATACCAGTGGAGCCAAGCGGATTCGAACCGCTGACCCCCTGCATGGCAAGTAGGCACAAGTATTAGTTTTTTGCTTGAGCTTTTGAAGGTGCAGTCGTACCGGTGATTCTTTCAACTGCCTCGAGCAATCCGGCCTCATCAGTCCATCGGCCGTAATGGAGATGATGCGTGCTCGGGGTATGACCCAGCAACGACGCTGCATCTCTCACAGACAACGGCATTGCATAACCCTTATGAGCTCTCCATGCCCATCCATGGCGCAAGGAATAAGGTGTCAAGTCTGGTGTGGAGCTCACCAACGATTGCCAAAACGGATAACGATCAAGCAGCTGCCTGAATGCATCTCCAACCTTCTTGAATTCACCTGAATCAATGGCGGTGCGGATGGCCCGCGGCAATTTCACCAAACCGCTTTCGAATTGACGCAGCGCCCGTGCACCGTCATCACGGCCATCGAGCTCCAGAGCGATCGCCAACCGTGGGGGCTTCTGATTCTTCATGCTCCGGCGATTCCTCTTCACGTTGCTGGCCACCTTCAATCGGCCGTCATCAACCGACAGTGCGGCGAGCTCAGCCGGGCGTAATCCAAAGCAACCCACTAGGGCAACAGCAAGCCAAAGCTCTGGCTTCTCATCGGCGATCAGCGCATCGAGCAATGCCTCCAGTTGTTCTGGTTTCACCGGTGGCGTGAGCTTGTCATCGCCATCGTCGGCCGTTCCCACCAGCGCATCACGGTCTTCACCCTCGAGCGGTTTCCACCGGCCAGGTGCACCACACTTCTCGATCGCGTAATCGAGGAATGCAGCAACATCACCAAGATGACGTTTGCGGCCAACCCCACCAGCGGGGCAATGATCAAAGAAGGTGCTTGCATACGCCTGCATCAGTGATGCTCCATCGGTCGGGCGTGGTTTGCCGTTCAGGATTTGCAGTGCATTGTTGATTCGATTGGTTGTGTCGCGGAGCGTGGTGGCCCGTCGGTCATTCCTTGCAATTAAAAATGCATCCGCAGCGGCTTTCCAATCAATGGCACCTGCAACAACACCCTGACCAGTGACAACACCAGCAACTTGCTGTGATCGGCGGTGCGCTTCACGCAGGCTGATGTCGTGCTCATCCATCCGTGATTTGAGAACACCAACTGCGTTCGCGATCGCGGTTGCGGAGCTCGGAGCCCATTCAATCTCGAGGGTCACCGATGGCCGTGAGCCATCCTCCATGGTCTTGAAAAGTCGCGTTGCTTTGCCCTGCCCTTGGACCTTCCAACCGATGCCATGTTCACGCTTGATCTGACGGCGCAGATCGTGGTCCCAATTGCCGGATTTTGTACTTGTCCTTGGCACTTGCACTAAGCCCTGCTTCAAGCAGGGGGTCAACTCATGTGCAAAAGGTAGTGCAAAAGTGCACTGGATTGCAATAGCTTGCTATAGCAGGGGTGAGCAGATTTCCTCAAAAGCGTCTGCTGTGAATGAAAAGCTCTAGTCTTAATCTGCTTTCTGAGGCGTAACGCCTCTTGCATGGCATGCAGGGGGTCAGCGGTTCGAATCCGCTTGGCTCCACTAGGTTTTCAGCTAGTGGCACTCCCCGGATCGTGTGAGATTTGGTGCAAGAAAGCGCAGATTTCTGTGCTCTCTTGCATTCAATTGAGCTTCGTGCCTGCGTGCTTAGGCCATTTTTGCGAACAGCTTTTTGTGATGGTCCACAACGTCTTGGCAACCGATCACAGGAGTGAAGTCCATCTCAATGCCGTATTGAGCGCGCCAAGGAGCGAAATGTTCAAAAATCTGTGCGTCACTTTCGGCTTTAAATAAACACGTCACCCGACCAGCGCCTGGAGCATGGACTCGAAATAGCATCTCAAAGCCAGGGAAGCTATCGGCCTTTGCCATCTCCCCTGAATCCCATAATTCACAAAAACTTTTATAGGCAGCGAGTTGACCTTCAATATCAGGAAAAATACAGTCCGCGAGATACATTTGCATGGTTGGCTAAAAACGAAGGCATTCGTTTCCTAGCCACTGCCCATGGAAGAGGCTGCTCAAGTCACCACTTACTGACCGCTCGTCTCAACCTCCGCGATGTTGAGAGGTCCTGGACCTAAGGGATCCTCTTGGTGCCGGTCATTGAACAGGAACCGTGTTGGGCATTCCCTCCACGCTGGCAAACGTCACCAGGCTGATGGCTGGTTCAGTCCCTCTGTTGATCACGTAGTGCGGCTCTTCCGGGTGACCTTCAAGGAAGCCGTCTCCGGCCTTAATGGTGTCGGTCTCCTCCTCACCATTGACGATCCGCACATTGCTGAGTTCTCCCTGCTCAACCATCACGACAACGGGTGCAGGATGGATGTGCAAAGGAATTTTGGCCCCAACAGGAAGCGTGAGCCGATAAACCCGCATCTCTGGCGTTCCCTCGGGATAGGCGACAACTTTGCCGCCGAGGGTTCGATTCGCTGTGAACAGCTCCTCGACCACTGGCTTGGGTGATGCCAGGGCATGGCCCGACAAAAGCAGAGCGGTTGCCGCAGCAACCCCAAAAAATTTTGAGAACATCATCTTTTTTCGCAAGAATTATTGGCCCTATGCATAGTGCAAGGGGTGGTTCGCTGAAGTGGATGACAAACGTTTTCAGCGATTGCTGATCAAGCTGCCTCTGCCTCTGCCTCTGCGCCTGGCTCTTCGTATAAATCGTTGAGTTGATCGAGCTCGGCCCTCAGATATTGAATCTCAAGCCAGTCCGTAGATAGCTCAATTGCGATTTGAAGCCGCTCAATCTGACGCTTAAGAAGCAAGGACATCTGCCAGGGAACGGGTTCAGCTATAAAACCGCGCTCTGAAGGTAATGCAAGCACTGAAGTGCCAGAGAACAGCGCTTGATCAAGCAGCTCTCGGATCCAGAGGAGATTGGGATGAGCTGATTCCCTCGTCAGCGTGCGTTCGCGAGGATGGCGAAGCAGGTCACTCTTTTTCGATTACAGATGCCATCCAAGCCCCGGAACCGAGTTGGTGAGGTGTACGGAAAGCTCACGGTCGTCCGTGCCTCAGAGCGTCGTACCAAAAGCGGAAATGCCTATTGGTGGTGTCGATGCTTTTGTGGTCAGGAACGTGAGGTTCCAGGCGACAAACTTTCGCAGAATTCAGCCCGTAAAAAGCCCTTGGTCACGGCCTGTTTGGATTGTTCTCGAGAATTTCAGGTTGAAGCTGTCTGTGCCAAAAATGACCGTGAAGAGCGTCAACGACGCATCGATGCCAAGCAGCGTCGCGCCCAACTGACAGATAAAGTCCCAGATGGATGGCTTTCGCTGCCACTCACTGACGCCCATGCAAGGGAGCTGGGGCAGGTGTTGTTTTTTCGTGGCACGCTCTGCCTTCGAGGGCATCTTGCCCCCTATCGCATTAATGGGGGGTGCCTCACGTGCTCCGGCCAAAAGCCTTCTGCTGCTGATTAGCGTTGTGCAGCATTAGCTTGCACCTCTTCTGTTTGTAGCAACTGGGCAACTCCATTCCCAAACGACCAGTCTTCGCGTTGTGTCGGACTAATACTGATAAAAAGGTCTTCTTTATGAATTCCTTGTTTCTCTAGTGCTTCCGCAAGCATGCGGAACAACTCCACTTTTAAGGCTTTGCTCCTGGGCGAAGATGTGATTTGAAGAAGGAGGGGTGGATCCTCCGATCGTTTAATCCCCCACATCTCACGACTAATCCTCATGCGTGATTTTGGACGTTCATTAATAATATAAAAGCCTCCATTGTCTGGGATTCCCCATGCACTCACAAAGCAAGAATGAATGGTTTCTTGAAGCTGATCTATCGCCTCTGCAGGCATTCCCTCTGTGATATTAATCGTGATGAGTGGCATTCTATTGTTCAATACTATGATGCATTCTTAGCATGTATCGATCCCTTAATCGGTCCTTCTTGTGGCTTGTTGTTCAAGTTGCATGTTTCAGCTGATCGGCTCAATATCCCATGCCTCTCCATGCGAGAGGGCCTCTCAATGTGGATCGAATGGGGAGAGTTTTCAATTCGTTTGCATCGCTGCATCTCCGCTGATCACAATGCGAGACTGATTGCAACTTTGCTTCTGCGGTTAAGGCCCCATGGCGTCGAGAGATAGTATTCGGGCTGTGTTTGCCGATCCCCAGCTCGATGGGATGGATCGTCTCTATCAAGCGATTGGTGCAATGCTCAAAGACGGAGTTGCCTTTGATAGCGCCTACGCCCTAGTTGTTCAATCTGGTGCTGATTCCGCTATGACATGGATCAGGTTTTGTGTCCAATCAGCTAGCCGATTTGATGAACCACCCGAGGAGTCGGAGTTTCTAGCGGTACTGGAGGAATGTTGCAGAGAACATGTTGGGGCTTGATAGGACAACACGCTAGTTTTTATTGTAGAAATGCTTGAAAGACTGATCAAGCAGTGTTTTTATCCAATGATGGGGAGCATTTGTTGAATGACCGGATATAATCTCAACGAATGATTGAAATCACTTGAGTTTAGAGTGTTTGAATAGATTTTGATGGATTGAAGTTAAGCTCGAAGTTTAAAAATGTTCTGTCCCCTTATCGTTCAAACGTTTTGCAATCGGTTCTCAATCTTCTTCTTCAACCTGGGGGAGGTCTGCTGACCAGGCTCGTTCGAGTGCGTTCACATTTTCATTTCTCTCAGGAGACTCAACGATCACGTTGACGTTGCGCTTGGCAAGAATCAAGCGTACGAGTGAAACCAGAAACCAGTATGCAGTGGCAAACAGCACACTGAAGTAGACAAAGCGCATCATCACTCTTCTCCTAACGATCTCTATGTTATCGGCAGTTCGTGGGGGGGTGCGGTCCAAAATTCCCGTGTTCCTGTTCGCTGCCTCCCTTGACCAACGTCCAGGTGACGAGTTTGATGGAACACTTTGTGGAAGCAACAATGCAGGACGAGGCTCTTAAGGCGTTGATCTCTGATTTGGGAGAGGGGATCGTGATTGATGCGGAGCTGCTTGAGGGTTGCTCGGTTGCCGCCCACGATCTTGACGACATGGATGCTGTACAAGCTGCTGAGGTTGCCGCGCATGTATTTACGACGTTGTTTGAAACCAAGGTTTCAGAGCAGACAGGCGAGAGTGCGGAACCTGAGGAAGGTGAATGGTCTGGCGTTGTGAATGGGTTTCGTTTTGTGATTGAACGCGATGGTGATGGTGACCTCGTCGTCGATTTCAGTGATGCTCCATCTGGAACGACAGGCGATGCTTGAGGGTGAGCCCGAAGGAGCGTCTGAGTTTGCCCATGAGAGCTAGAGCTTCAAGGTTGTGGCATGCGGATTGAGAAAGTTGAACAGGTTGCTGCCTTGATCATTACGGCTGGCCTCGTGCTCGGAAATTTTGTGATGTTCACTCCCTGGAGGAATGACCAAGACCCTCGCAATCGTCCAGATCCTGCCCTTCAAACACAGCCTGATCGACCTTGACTCCAGCTGTTGATTGAATTTTTCAGTGGATTGCAGGGATTGTTTTGATTCCGCTTCTCAGGGATTGGCTCCTGGGATTTGCCTCTGGCCAAAAGGCTTTATGCTGTGATGCCATTGAGCCTTTGATTTTGGGAGATTACACAGTCGCCATCCTTGCAACCATTGGCCTTGTGATCGTTTTTACTGTTCCCGTTGTCTGGCAGTTTTTACAACCTAATGACGACGATTTTGGCGATATTAGTAAAAAGCCAAAGCAATAGTTGTCGGTCGTTACTTTAGCCGGATTGCTTGCTTAATTTCCTTCCGTGGAGTCGTTTAATCGTCTTTCTTCTGGTGTTAGATATTCTTTGATGATGGGAGACTCTTCACCAGCTTCTAATGCCTTGATATCGCGCTCGATATTTTCAATAAACAGTTTGTTTCCATTGGCTTTAGCAATGACAAGCACTTTGTTCAATTGCTCTAGTAGTTGCTCGTAATCGCTCATTGATCTTTTTGTGGCTACAGCTGATGGTTGATGATCGTTTGGCTTCAGAGCAGCCATCACCACAGCCTCCCAGTCTTGGACGGTTTTGTTGGTTTGGCAATGCGCCTTAACACCGATGCCAGTTGGTGGTTGTTGGCTCAAAATGTTGAGATGAGATCGGAGACGCTTTGACAGACGACACTCCACCTGAGTCTTCAGCAGAAGCAAGCTGACTTCACCTCTCACCTCCAACAGTCTCACCAAGACAGAGAAGGAGGGCATGTTGAGGATTGGCACCACCTTTTGCTTGTCGTCTTTTCGATGGGGAGAGCTCGCTCCCCTACGTTTCTGAAATTTGGAGAATCTTCATGTCCAAAGCTGCTGTTTCCATTTTCCAGGCTCAGCCTTCACTGATGTCCGTCGATGCGGCATCCGAATGCCGTCTGCGCAATGATCGTCAGAGCTATTTTTCGATCACCAGAAGCCTGGTTCAAGCTCAGTTCAAGCTAGATGACCGCGAGTTGTCTCGACGCTTGTGGCAGGAAGTGGCCGACCGAGATCTTGATGTGAGTCGGATTATCAATTTGATGTATGGCTGTTGGTTTCACCAGGATGAGGATGAAATGATTGAGGTTGATAACCGTCATCTTTCCTTATTTGTTGACTAGCTTGATGCTTTAAGTACCAATCAAGCCTTTTGTTTGATGGCTTTAAAGTGTCTTTCTTCATTGGCAGCGCTTTAAGGCTTTGTCATTGTGATAGCTATCCATTCGTTTGCAGAATGAGTAGTTTGGTAGTCTGATTGGTTTTGACTTGTCTGTTAATCCATTGGGAAAGTCTGTTCCCCTTATCTAATTAGCTTTGTGATAGTTCCCGGCATTGTTTTGCCATGGCTGTGCAATGTTCCTGCAGTGCAGGCGACGCAAGCTTGAATCCAAGGTGGAAATGTAGAAATGATAACCCCCTATTGATTAGGTATTTATATAAGTATTGGATTCCCCTAGGCTTGTGAATCCTGGCCTTGCATATCTCGATTAAGCAAGACCATTCTTTTATATTGTCTATATCTTTACCTGCTAGTTGTATGTTCTCAGCGTTAACTTTGCCTGTTGTTTGGCTGTCTAGCGATCTCTTTGTCTGTTACGCACACTTTTGCTGATGATGAGATTGAGATTGTGTGGCTGCATAGCGCCGTCCTGCCTTATGGGCCTCGCCCACTGTCCTGAAGTTTCCTACGTGGTCGTAATGCACTCCATTGGTGGTGGCAGAGACTGAATAAAGGCTCGAAGTGACCTTTTGTACGCACCAATGCATGAAACAGGATGGAGCCTTCTCGAGCGACTTCATGTCCTTTGCTCTATCGAATGTGTTGAAAGTAAGATAGTATTGTGTTTTTAACGCTGCTCCTTCACGAAAATCCACTTTATTTAAGTTTTTCTTTAGGATTTCCTTGAACAGCGTTGATTGTTCGTGCTTTTGGCTCTTGTTCGCCAAAACCGACTCGCTTCAATTGATTCCATGATTCGTTGTTGTTGCTGAGGATTTTTCTATGGCTCTTGATCAACTCAAAGCTTTTCTCGTCAAGATGCAGGACGACGAGGCGCTTAAATCCACCGTTCTCTCGGCTTCAACAGCGGATGATGTAGCCAAAATCGCTGCCAAATTAGGTTATGAGTTCTCTGGAGATGAGCTATTACGCCAATCTGGGAAAAAAGTTGGTCGCGTGACAGTCTCTAAACAAGAAACTCCCGGTGAATACAATTAGTTTGAAAGGCTGAGTTGTCTCTGTTTGTACCCTGCTAGCTGTTGCTGAAGTGTTCTTTGAAACGATATTCTTTCAAATAGGATATCAGATTTTTTGTCTTGATTATTCGATTGGCTCTCGATCAATACTGATCTCAAATTCTATTCCGAATCGATGGGCGGTTGCTCTAAATCGTTTTGCTAGCTCTATAAAGAGTTTTTTAACCAATTCGTCGTCAAACTCATAGATTTCTAAATTTGCCGTTTTTGACATTGCTTGGAGATCTTCAACCAGTTTTTCTACTCTGGTTGAAAAGACTTTCCCAAACCGCGCTCGTTTCTCCGTTGACGAATTAAAATCCGGCACATTTGTCATGGTGTGACCCCCATCCTTATCGTTGCTCTATCGCTATTTTTGCATGCCATCTCTTCATGCAAAAGAACTCTCGGATTATTTTTGACCACCATTCCAGTCCGATGAGAAGCGATGCTTTGTTCGACTGGAATGATCATTGTTTCATTTGTATAAATCTATCTCATCTGTGTGGTTTCCATGTGTTTGATGAGATCAATACACTTGCAGCTATAGGCCCATTCATTGTCGTACCAGGCAACAAGCTTCATGAATCGGTCGTTGAGTGCCATTCCTGCACCTGCATCAAAGACGGATGTTGCACTATCTCCGAGTAGGTCATTGGAAACCACCTGGTCATTGGTGTAGCCGAGAATTCCTTTCAACTCCCCTTCTGCAGCTGCTTTCATGGCAGCTTTTACTTCTTCATAGCTGGTTGATTTTTCCAGATTCACTGTGAGATCAACCACTGATACATCAGGTGTAGGCACCCTGAATGCCATCCCTGTAAGTTTTCCGTTCAGCTCAGGAATCACCCTTCCAACAGCTTTGGCGGCTCCGGTAGAACTAGGAATAATGCTTTGACCGGCTCCGCGCCCCCCTCTCCAATCTTTGAGAGATGGACTGTCGACGGGCTTTTGTGTGGCTGTTGTTGCGTGGACTGTTGTCATCAATCCACTAACGATTCCAAAATTGTCATTGACAACTTTGGCTAATGGGGCGAGGCAGTTTGTCGTGCAGCTTGCATTCGATACGATCTCTTCACCTTGGTAGTTTTTGTGGTTTACACCCATCACAAACATGGGTGTTTCATCTTTTGATGGTGCGCTCATTACGACGCGTTTTGCCCCAGCATCAATATGTGCTCTCGCCTTATCGTCCGTAAGAAAAAATCCTGTGCTTTCCAGCACGTAATCGGCACCGATATCCCCCCACCTCAGTTCCTTCGGGTCTCTTTCAGCAGAAATACGGATTGATTTACCGTTAACGATCAAATTTTTATTTTCTACTCTTACGTCGCCTTGGAATTGTCGGTGCGTTGAATCGTATCGGAGTAGATAGGCGAGGTAATCAACGTCGATCAAATCGTTGACTGCTACCACCTCAACATCATCCATGGATACGGCTTGGCGAAAAGCCAGGCGACCAATGCGTCCGAACCCATTAATACCAATACGGATGGTCATGGGCGGTAACCCTAAAAACTAGTTATAGGACCTGTGCATCGTTCTGCATGTCTGTATTTGAGGATGCTCACATGTGATTGAGTATTAACACTCAGATTTCGTGTTTTGTATGTTGTCTTTTTGGCTTTAGAGATTGCAGGGTTCGTTTGATGTTACAAGGACTTCATCGCCAAGTTTGATGTTTTTGACGAGTTTATTGAGATCCTCGTTGTTCATATTGATGCAACCACCTGTTACGCGTTGTCCGATACGTGTTTCATCATTCGTTCCATGAATTGCAAAGCTATACCATCGGTAGATTCCGTTGTATTCGTTAAAGTTGAATGGCTGGGGTGTTGGTGGTACTGGGGTAAGGCTGATATATCCTGATCCATACTCACCAGTTTCTCCATCCCCTTTAAAGTCTATAGAGTTCATATTTTTGAACAGATTATTTGCTAGGTATTGTTTTGTTTTCCCGGATTTTTTGATCAGCGCTTCATCCATTTCGAATCTACCTTTGTTCATAATTGCATTCACTTTGAAGGTCCCAAGCGGAGTCACGCCTTCCTGAAATGTGCTGCCGATGCATCCAACGCCATTTTTCCCATAGCCCACTTCGAACACCATCTCTTTGCCATCGCTTTGAGCAATTCCTTTGCTTTCTTGTGGCTTGCTTTGGTTGAGTTTGATCTCGATTGGTCCCTCGACTTGCGACGAGGCTTTGGTTGTTTTTGACTCTTGCATGCATCCTGAAAGCAGGAGAGCTGATGTTGTGACCATCAACATCTGTGCTATTCGCATGATCATTAGGCTGGTTGTTCACCTATCATGACGTGATTTCAATCATCTGCCTGCATTGATGGGCATGTTCTGAATTTTTTTGTTTTGAAGCTTCTGATTGCATCCGCATTTCTACTCGGTTTGTTGGCCCTCACGCAGTTTCTCGTTCGCCGAGGAATGTCGCGTGATGAGGATTAACTTTCTAGCTTGCGCATCGTTCGTTTGAAGCCTTTTTACGAAATGGTTTCGGCCGATGCAATTGGCCCGATGATGAGCCAAATTCACCTGCATCCATGGCCTTTCACCTTTTGGCAGTCGCCCCCCCTGCAACCTTCAGTTGGTCTCCAAAGGTGGGTCTCTTAATGGTGTTGTGCAATATCCTTGCTATCTATCTCGGAACAAAAATTTTTAAGGCTGGGGAGGGGACTCAACTACCCAATCCTAAATACTTTGGAGGATTGGGTTTAGAGGCTTTACTGGCTACAACCAGTCTTGGCCATGTCATTGGCTTTGGTGTCATTCTCGGCTTCGGTGCTGCCGGCTTGCTTTAGTTGTAGGTCTGTTGACTTGAATGCTGCCCTCGCTTTTGAGGGCGGCTGCATTGGCTTATGTAGTTTTTCTTTGATACTTTTTTACAAGTCCAGCAACGAGGGCTAAGGCAAAGACACCTAGAAGCGCTAGCCCAAGCATGAGCTTTCCTCCGCTAAAGACCCCAGCGCCTAGGGCAACAATGGGTGGATCACTCAGTGCCACGCTGATGATGAGTGCTGGAGTAAATATCTTCCATTTGGTTCCGCCAAGGCCCGCTGCGTAACTCACAAAATCAAATAGACCTGTCATTAAAAGTCCTGTGAGGAAGAAAGGATTTCCTTCGATTTGTGACTGGTTAAAGCTTTCAATGCGTGTGCTTGCTTTCTCTCCTACGAGGGCTCGTACCGGTTTTTGTCCAAAGCGTTTGGCTACTAAAAATGCGATTTGGCAAAAAACTAGATCGGTAATGAAGATTGTGATCAGTCCTGCCTCAAACCCAAGCAGTGCGCCAGCAAGCAGTGAATACGCTGTGCTTGGTAAGGCCGGAAGCAGGATGCTGACTCCCCTGAGCGCCACAATCCCAAGTGGTGCCCACACACCCATGCCTTCAACCTGAGCACGCAGGGGTTCGAGAGCGTGGGTGTGGGCGAGATGGAGCACAACAATGGCGAGAGCTACAACAGCGCTGACGCCAATGATTTTGCGAAGTCGCTGCACGTAACGCTGATGGAGTTTGATCGTTGTTGACTTTTGCATTTTTTAATCGCGCATGACCCTTTTCATTTCGATGTGGAATGAGTTGTTACAGCTACTTTGTTATTGATTGCCTTTTTCTTGCCTTAATCTTTTGCCCGCGATTCTTCTTTTAATCAAGACTTCTCTTGTCTATTTTTCTGGGTTTTCAAGTTCTTGCTTGATTCCAGGCCTCTGATGCGTCCTTTTCCGCTTGCTTTTGCTGGGCTCCTCCTCCTGATCCACAGGTTTTCTTTGGGATTGGCTTGATTTTGATTGCTTTGTCAGCGTTACCTTTCCGGCAAATGCCCCGTTCCTATGGATTCGATTGATCTCGAAGTGGTGAATGTTCTGGTTTTCCAGCAGCTTCTGGAGTCTGTCGAGAGCGAATCCTGGGCGGAGGCCACCATGGCCCTGTACAAGCTGTACGACATTGAGGCTGGTCAAACATTCTCTGATTTAGATGAGGACGAAGAAGAAGAGCTTCTCCCCATGGCGGCCTGAATCGTTCAGCACTGTTGGGGCTGAGCCTGTTTCACTAAGGGTTTGAAGGCTGTCTCCCTTGTGAAGAAGGCAGCCGTCACAAAGGTGCAAAGACCACTGAGCGCCACCCAGATCGCTAAAAAGATGGGATTACCGCTCGCCCTCGCAATCAGTACAGCCGCAATCAGCGGGGTGGTTCCACCAAACCAGCCTTCCGCAAGGTTGTAGGCCAAGGCTGTCCCCGTGCATCGCACCTCCGTGGGCATCAGTTCCACGTGGGCTGGGCCCTTGCCACCATCCACCACTGCAAGCGCCAGTGTGAATCCCAGTTCTCCACGAACGATCGATTGTGGTTCCTGGCTGTGAATCAGTTGGAGGAATGGAAGTGCCCCAATGCAGAGCAGGGCTGCCCCACTCATCAACATCGATCTTCTGCCGATCCTGTCTGAGAGCCACGCTGTCTGCGATTCCGTCCATGTCTTCGACGTAGGTCACTAAGTAGACATAGACCGCATAAAAACCAACGCTGCTGGCAATATTCAGGGCTAAGACTCTGAGGAATGCTGTCCGGTGGACTCCCAGGGTTGAGCCGAGCGGGGTCTTTGTTGCTTTGGAGGCGTCGTCTTCCCCGACGCCATGGCGAATAATCACCCCCGTGAGGGCAACCAAGGAGCCCAGGGCAAAGGCCACGCGCCACCCCCAATCCCCCAGTTGCGTTTGTGTGAGGGTTCTCGTGAGGAGATCTCCAAAGGCCGAACCCATCAGCATCCCCAGCACGGAACCCCAGAGTCCCCAGATGCAAAAGAAGCCCCGTTGTCGATCTGGAGCGGATTCGGCGAGGAAAATGATCGAGGTTGTGTACTCACCCCCTGCTGAAATTTCCTGCAGGAGCCGTAGAAGCACCACGGCAATCGGAGCTGCAATTCCGATCTGGGCAATGGGTGGGTAAGAGTGCCATCCCTACGGTTGGGATCGCCATGGCGATTACCGACAGGGTGAGGGCGCGGCGACGTCCTACCAAATCACCGATGCGGCCATAGACAATTCCTCCAAGGGGGCGGACGATGAATCCAGCATCAACAAAGCCATCCCGAATCTCCAGACTGGACGACCGGGCACGTTTGAACTCACTTTGCTAAAGAGAGTTCAAACTCCCTCTCGCTGATGTGTTTACTGGCTGCTCTGGGCCTATTTGTTCCCAGGTTGATTCTGATTCTTCTCTGGTTTGTGAATGCGTCCTTTGTGCTGGACCCCTTTAGTGGATTGCCTCTTCCAGACTTTGTTGCCCCCTTGATTGGTTTGGTGATCTTGCCTACCACCACCTTGGGCTACTGCTGGGCTAGTGATGCCTATGACGGGATTAGTACATTTAGCGGACTGTTGATTGTTGGCATTGGTTTATTGATTGATTTTGGTTTGATCGGTGGCGGCAGAGGGATTGCCCGCCGTTAATCAAGCCCCTGCAAGCGGATTAGGGAGAGCCCAGCCCTTCAATGCATAGGGTGCTTGCTTTTGGTTGCCATGCCTTGATCAATCTGGCGTTGGCTTCGCACTGATCTCTTGAGGCTTGTGGAACTTTCTCTAGGGCCGCAGTGGTGCGATGAGCTCCATAGGTGGCCCAAGTGATGATCAGCCAAGTGATGGGTTCCATGGTGCGTTAAGTGAATTCTCCTTCCAGCTTGTCGTCTAGTGCTGCCCAATTGTGGACGTCTTCTTGGCTTTTGGTTTACACAAGGATGTCATCTTCAATCAGCCAACCTTGGAGGATCAGTTCTGCTTTTTTGGGTTCGACATCTGAGGCTGGTACCTCAACCATCAAAAACACACCATTACGGTTGCAATAAAGCCGTCTGAGTCCAATCACGTGGGCGGCTCCTGCTTTTGCTCTTCCCATTTTGTTGAGGGTTGCCTGAATCTTTAGTAGCGGCTGAGACCAAGCTCGGATTGTTCGATTGAATCAGCTGTCGCTGATGTCATGCAATCTGTCAATTAAGAGGTCAACATCGGTTGCATTCCCACCATCTTCAGCCCAGGCTTCGGGTTGAATTCTGTCTTGAATTTGTTGATTCAATCGTGTGGCGTTGCGCAGATTGAGCAGGGTTTGGTTGCTCGCTGTTTGCGTTGTGGTTGCATGTGTTGCGGTTGCCTGTGTTGAGCTTGCCGGCTTCTCTCCGATCAAGTGGCAAGCGACGCGACGCGTGCTTCCGAGTTGGCGATGCTCCCACAGATACACCGCTTGCCAGGTGCCCAAGACCAAGCGACCGTTTTGAACGCTGAGTGTCATGGTCTGACTGGTGAGGGCCGTTCGGATGTGAGCAGGCATGTCGTCGTCTCCTTCGTCGTCATGGAGATAACGTCGCCGTTGGCCTTGAGCGTCTGCTGGTCCTTTGCCGTCCTGTGGCACCACGGCCTCCATCCAGGCGGCTAAATCCTTGAGCACGCGTGGATCGGCGTTTTCGTTGATCGTGAGGCTGCAGCTGGTGTGCAGACAGGTGAGGTGCAAAACCCCTTGCTCGATGTCCTTGCTTCCGAGCCAGGATTCCATGCGCTCGTTCAGTCGCGTGAACCCTTTCCCTTTGGTTGGGATCTCGAGTTGCGTCAAGGACTGTGCAAAGGCCATCGAGACTTGGTCCAGGGATATCTACGGTTTAGCGGTGTTGATTGTTTCTGGGCTTGCCGTGTGGGCTTCTAGCCCGAAAGGCTCGCCAGGCACTGGGATGACAACGCGTGGATCAGGCTGCTCTTTGATCGTCGCCCCTTGCAGGAGGGTGCTGATCAGTCCGCTGAAGGTCACGTCTCCACCCGTTGTACTGGCCAGCACCGTGCGGGGCGTGAAGCGTTGAATCAAGTCTGGAAGCACGCTGGCACCGGTAATGAAGTTACCGGCGAGTGGTAAGCCGAGGTCGATCACCGGCGTAATCACGGTATCGACAGGCCGGGAGGCCAGTTTGGGATCGAGCACGCCGTGGGGCTCGAGATACAACGACCCATCGGACCAATCAAGGAGGTACCCGTTTTCCACATTGGGCACCGCCGCGCCTGCTGTGGCCTCGATGCTGAGCCCCTTGATGGTGCAGGTTTCACCCGGTTTGAGGGTTTCAATCTGTTCAAAACCCAAACGGTTCACCACGTTTGCGGCAGCTGCAGAGCCCACCACAGGCAGGTTGCGCGGCAGCAGCTTCAGGCTTGGTTGGTGGCAATGATCGGCGAGTCCTTGGGTCAGCAGAAGCAGGTCAAGATTCTCCGGAACAGGCCAGGGGTGGGGCAGTTCGCCGCGCAGCATCCAGGCTCCAGGCGGGAACACCAAGGGGCCACTGAGCCAGGGGTCGACGAGGACACGAAGATCAGCGATTTCCAGAAGCCAGCCATTGGCTCCGAAATACGTGGCTTGAGACCTCATGACTGCTCCGTGGGTGGGGTCTGCAGCGATTCATCGAGGCCCAGATCGATCTCGCCGATCCAGGCCACCATGGCCAAAAGGGCCAGAACAGAGCCGATTAGGGGAACCAAGCGGCGGGCTTTCATGAACGCTTTATCAGTGGCTGAACCGTAGAAGGGCGTTGGCTTGCTCCGTGAGTTAGGCGAGAACGGCTAGGGCAACTCCGCTCACCGCCAGGAGTGACGCACAAACGCCAGCCGCTCGTGGATGGTCGCCTTCCGGTGCTGCGACCAATAAAGCCATCACGGGGGCCGTGCTGAGAACCGTGATGCCGATACCGAGGGGTAATTGCTTCAACACCACCTGCTGCAACACAATCCCCAAATTGGTGCCGAGCAGGGTGGCCAACAGCACTCTTGGCCAGCGCCTGTGGTTTGGGCGGGGCTTCGGGAACAGGGTGCGGATCCGCAGCCATGGCAGCAGCAGCAACAACCCTCCCAACAGGCGAGTGGCTGCGCTTTGCCATGCCGTGAGATCCGTGCTGATTAAAACGCTGCGGGAGACGGCTGCTCCGCTCACTCCACACAACACGGCGAGTAGCGCCAAGACAATCCCTTGCCATTGCACGCTCCGACTGCGATCGCGATCGCGCGTGCTGTCTGGTGGACTCTGACGCGCCACTAGCAAAACCGATAGGGACACCATGGCGGCGCCTACCCACGCTTGCCCTTGAATGCTTTCGCCCATCACGACGAGTCCGCCGAGGGCTGCGAGCAACGGTGCCAGAGCCTCAAGAGTGAGGGTGCGTCTTGTGCCAAGACGACGAAGGGCGGCCAGATAAAAGCTGTCTCCTAAGGAGATGCCGAGCCCACCGCTGATCAACAGCCAGAGCAGGCCTTGGCTCTCATCTGCCCATGGCAGAAACAAGAGCACCGGCAGCAACAGGGCACAGGCGATCGCGTTTTTCAGCCCGTTCAGTTCAAGAGCCGTGAGTGAGGTGGAGAGGCCACGCCAAAGGCTGCTTGCAAAGGTCCAAGCCAGCGCTGCGACCAACCCCGCGATAACGCCCATGTTTCAACTACCAGTAGGGGTCGGTGGCGAATTCCACGCGAAGGGATCCGGAGCTGGAAGCCGGCACCGTGCTGATACAGGCACGCACCGTCTGACCATTCACTTCAATTTCACAGGCTCCACAACTGCCCCCGAGACAACCCGTTGGAATGTGGACGCCTGCCGCTTGAGCCGCCCCGAGCCAGTCATCACCTTTGGAGCACTGGCTTTGGCTCCCGTTTGGCCATTGAATCGTGATGGCGGACTGTTGGTTCTCCATCGTGGATAGGGGCAAAACGGCACCCTTGGGCGGATGCAGAGCACGCTGGTTCATTCTTAATTGCACCCTAACGAGCGCTCGAGGGCAGCAGGCTTCAACCGTTTGGACGGTTGCTGAGCAGGGGGTCGAGCTGGATGTGTTGCTCGAAGGCATCAGCGAGGCGATCGAGCAGGGCGTCTCGCTGACGGCTGTGATGCGGTTGATCCTCACGAAGGGGTGGCAATCCCTTGCGCTCTCTCAGCTGATTCAGCCAGCGTCGCCGCCAAGGGCCACTCTCAAACACTCCGTGCAGATAGGTGCCTGCCACAAGACCTCCTTGCTCGCCGATGGGATTGACCCAGCCAAGCTCTGCATCCAGGCAGAGCGTTTGGCAGGTTTCAGTCGCAGTGGTGCGGCCATGGTGCAGTTCAAATCCCTCGAGCTTGAGCGTGCTGCCCCCATCAGGCCAGCGGGCCACACTGCTGCGCTGCTTGAGGGCTTTGTTGGCGGAAAACAGCGTATGAAGCGGCAGGAGTCCTAGGCCTTCATGGCTGCAGGTGCTGGATGAGCCGCCTCCTTCAAGACCTTCCGGATCGCCCAATGTTTCGCCCAACATTTGCATTCCGCCGCAGATCCCAAAGAGGTGTCCACCGTTGGCGGCGTAGGCGCAAAGAGCTTCTCCCAGGCCGCTGTGATGGATGGCGGCAAGATCGCGGAGGGTTTGTTTGCTGCCTGGGATCACAACGGCATCGGGCTTGCCAAGCTCTTCGCCCGGGGCGACCCAGCGCAGCTTCACTGAGGGCTCTGTTTCGAGGGGATCGAGATCCGAGAAGTTGCTGAGGGAGGGCAGTTTGAGCACAGCAATCTCGAGGTCCGTGGGCCCTCGGGTGGGTTTTCGCTCGAGTAAGTCGAGGGAGTCTTCCGGTGGGAAGACATCGTTGAGCCATGGCATGACGCCAAGCACCGGCACTCCGGTGTGGTCTTCTAGCCAGGTTCTTCCTTCATCAAAAAGTTCTCGGCGCCCGCGAAAGCGGTTGATCAAGATCCCTTTCACCAGAGGGCGTTCGACAGGCCGAAGCAAGGCGAGGGTGCCAACGATTTGGGCAAACACGCCTCCCCGTTCGATGTCGGCAACGAGCAAGCAGTTGGCTCGGAGATATTGCGCCAGCCTCAGGTTGGTGAGGTCGCGATTTTGCAGGTTCACCTCCACAGGACTGCCGGCACCTTCCAGCACCAACCGTCCATCGGGCCATTGCTGTTGCAGCTCGGCTAATCCGCTGCGAATCGCCTTCCAGCCAGGGCGAAACCAATCGCGGTAATAGTGTTCCGCTCTGGCGGTGCCGACGCTGTGGCCGGAGTGGATCACTTCGCTCGTGCTGTCGCCTTTCGGCTTGAGCAGCACTGGGTTCATGGCGCAGCAGGGTTCGAGTTTTGCGGCCCAGGCCTGCATCGCTTGGGAATAGGCCATTTCGCCTCCGGACGCATCCACCCAGGCGTTGTTGCTCATGTTTTGCCCTTTGAAGGGCAAGGGTTGCTCTCCATGTCGTTTCAGCACCCGGCAGAGAGCTGCTGTCATCAGGGTTTTGCCGGCACCACTCGAGGTGCCAAGCACCATCAGGGGGCGCTGCAAGGGAGCAAAGGAAATAACAGAGTCATCATTCTCTCCTTGGAGTGGTCCAAGGAAGGGTTAGCCCCCAGGAGATCGTTCCTGACGTGGAATGCGTTGCTCTTCTTGGGTCAGCGAGCTCTGTTTCTCGAGAACGTCTTCACCGCCACCATTAACAGGCTCCAACCAGGAGCCAAACAGATGGCGCAAAATATCAATTAACTCCTGACTGGAACGGGTGAGTTGATCGGCATCCTTGAGCGACTCAACAACCAAAGGTTGGGTTTCTTGAATGAAGGATCGCGTGTCTTGCTCCACAGCCTCGGTCGATTGGCTTACGGCGTGAACATCTTTGGCCACGCTGGCGATCGATTCCCGCACCACGGGGGCCGCGGCTGTGACTTCCTTTTGCAACGACTCCGCAAGACGACGGGTGGAATGAAAGGCTGTGCTGATGCTCCCGTTTTCTGCTGTTAAGGCGGTGGTATTGCGCAGCGTGAGATTCAGAAGTTGTTGAGAGCTGGCCAGCTCTTTGAGCAGGGCATCGATATTGATCGGTTCGTCGTAGCCGATTGTGCGGCCTTGTATCTCCTGGGCTTGTTCCCGTGGTCTGGGATCGGCAGTGATCACGAGATAGGGCTCGCCGATCAACCCCTCTTTGGCGAGGCTTGCCTTGCTGGAAGGCCCGATCAGATGGGCTTTGTTTTCCTCAATCTTGAGCGTGACCTTCACGTCGCCTTGATCATCGAGATGCATCGTTCCCACTTGACCCGCCACGATGCCGGCAATGCGGATGTCTTCTCCGTGGTTTAGTCCATTGACGTCGCTGGCTTTGATGTAGATGTCAACAAAGCGGGTGCCCCAGCGCTGCGCTTTGGCAAACCCCACGAGGACAAACACAACCAGCAGAAGGCCTGATCCCAGGAAAAGAAGACGGTCTTTTCGTCGTCCTTGTTGTCTAGGAGAAAGCGTCATCTGATCAATTCCTTCATGGGCAGAATTTTGGTCACTAGGAACCAGATCAGCTTCAGGCCGATCCCCATCATCAAGCCTTCCATGAGCAAGTTGCTGACGATATAAGTCTTGCGATGGCCCTGACGCAGCGGCCCCTCTGCCCTCCACTGACACCAGGCACAGAGTGCTGCAAGGAAGCCAGCTGAACGCAGGAGTGAGCGCAGCAATTCAACAAAGCTTGTTTTTGCCAACAGCGCTAACAGCTCTATCCCGAGTTCGCTGCGGGGGGTGATCAGGATGCCTGCCAGCAGAGAGGCGCTGAAAAAGATCAGCATCAGCACGATGCCGATCAAGGCTGCTCCCGGAACGGAACGGCGCCAGGCGCGATGACCTGTTGATGCCACACGATCGACCCAGCGTGGGAGCAAAAGGGCCATCCCCAGCACACTCACCAGCAGCGGACCCATCAGCTCAAGCACCAGCAAACTGAGCATCTGCAAGCTCAACGGGCTGGATTCTTTGAGGGTGCCAGTGGAGAGTTGGATCACTCCCACTCCCACGGCGATGCCTGCAATCAGCACAGGACCGGCGCAGCGCTGACCATCGCGCTCTGCCACCAGCAAAATGGTTTTCAACTGGGACTGTTTGGCAATCACCCTTGCTGAATCACCGATGAAAAGTGACCCGACGTTATGAGAATGCCCTCTTTCTGTCGGCTCGTGAGCACAAATTTGTGAGCCTTTTATTGGGTTAATTCGAATCGAGACGAGGTCATAGCCGCGGTCGATGTCGGCGTAGCCAGTGATGCATCACTTGTAAAGCATCTGCGTTTGGAATCTCTCCATCCCAATCGTCCAGGAGGTCTCGCCCCATCGGAGTGAGCCGCACTCGTTCTGTGAGCCCTTGGCCATCCACTTCGCGGCGAAGCACGCCCACTTGAATGAGCCAGATCAGATCGTCTTCCGTGCTCGAGCGAGAAAGAGGTTTGCGGCTGATAGCCATCCAATCCTTTTGGCTGCTGAGCTGGGTGCTGCTTCGGGCTTCGTGTTCTAGGTCGTCATAGAACGCGCGGCGAAAGGGCAGACAGCGCATGGCCTGACGTGCCCGCTTCAAGGCCCGTTCCGATACCAGGGTGGTGGATGAGGTCACGACCTTGCCGCTGTGTGCATCATTCTCCTCCCGCTTGATTCCGAGCGTGGCTGTGGCCAGCATCAAACTGATCGAGGTTGCTTGTTTGTTGTGTTGCTGTTGGCATCCGCGTCTCCAGCCAGACGCCGTCTGTTGGAGCAAGCGCAGATCCCCCATCAGGTGAGGGTGAGCGGCGTGGATGAGGATCAGATTCAGCATCCTGATCCAGCCCAGTTGGTGCAGCTATTGGCGGAGGCCAAGGCATTGGCTGTGCAGCGGACCCTTGCCCAGAGTGCTGAGCGCAATCCCTTGATTACGGCCGTGCTCGGTTGTGATTCGGTGCTTGCGTTTGAGGGCGAGGTGTTTGGTAAGCCTGTGGATGCGAATGAGGCCGTCGAGCGCTGGCAACGGATGCGCGGGCGGTGGGCTGAGCTTCATACCGGACACTGTTTATTGCCCGCATCGCTGGCGCTTTCAAAAAACGGTGCAGCGGCGGAGATGCAGCGCACGTGTGTCACAACCCGTGTGCTGTTTGCCAATCTCACGGATGCGGAAGTGAAGGCGTACGTCGCTTCCGGAGAGCCGTTGCAGTGTGCTGGTGGTTTTGCGCTCGAAGGACGCGGTGGCTGCTGTGTGGAGCAACTCGATGGTTGTTACTCGAATGTGATCGGGCTTAGTTTGCCGCTGCTCCGACGCTGGCTGGCGCTCTCCTAATGCCGTTGTCATTTTTCTCTTGTTGTAGCTAAATCAAAGACAGTTCTTGCGTCGCGACCATGATCAACTGCCTACTTTGCCGCTGTTTTTCACTGCTGATTGTCACGGCAGGAGTCGCGCCTGCATTTGCTTTTGAACCCCTTCAAAAATCCTTTGACGCAACGCCTCAAGAGGCATCCAGCGAGCTCAGCGTTGAAGAGGTGGATTTCTCCTCTGAAGACTTGAGGCAGGCGGAATCCTTAACGGTGACTCCAGCAGCTCCTGGAGAAAAAGGCCGGGCACCGAAGGGATATTCCTTGTTGGATGTTGGTTTTTGAGCCTGGAGCCAATCGTTACCAGGAGTATTTGAGCCCACCGCCGTAGGAAATCTCGGTGCCGTTGCTCCAGAAACCACCGTTAACTCCGCCGTAGATGGAAACGGAATCAGCGGTTTCGATTTCGATGGAGAGGCCGAGATCAAGAGCATTGGCACCGCGGTTCTGGCCAAGCACGTCTTTACTGCCGAGAGCAGGCAGTTCGGAGAAGGAAGCGCTGAGCTCATGCTCTTCATTGGCATCCCCCATGAAGTCGTGCTCGTAGCCGACCGTGAAGCGGGGGATGATGCGATTGGAGTCGTTGAGCCGGATCGGTGTTTCCAATGTGAAGCCGATTCCCCAGAGGAGAGAGTCGGAGGTATGGGAATCCACGGCGAGGTTGAGGGATTGAGCTCCTGATTCCGAAAAGGATCCCTGGTTGTGAATGGCGTAGGAGAGGAAGGTTTTGGGTTTGAGACGGATGGCGTTTGGATCCGTGTTGTCGCCATTGAGAACCCAGTTGTATTGCGCCTCTAATGCAGCTGTGAAGCCATTGCCCTCCCAATCGGCTTCTGCGGTGCGGTTAAGCCCACCGAAGGTCATCTGGCGAGTGGAGTCGTACTGGAGATTCATGGTGCCGAGCAGGCCAGAGAATTTCCAGTCGGCTGTGGGTCGGTAAATCCCCCAAACACTGCCGCCGTAGGTGTCGGAGTTAATGCGTGAATTGGCGTATTCGTAGTTGTAGAGATTGGCCTGCCCGTAGCCAAAGGCACCGCCTGCACTCCACTCGGTAGAGAAGGCGTATTGGAGACCATAAATGGACGAGAAGATGTTGTAGTCGAGTGAAGCAAGATCACTTGTGCCATCGAGGTTGGCCTCGGTGTTGCTGCCATCAAGCAAGAGGCTCCAGCGTGAACCGACGGTTTGTTTGCGCTCGTTGCAGGTCTCAGGGCGTTGGGGCGAATCGGCAGGGATGAGGTTGCCGTCGTCTGTTTTGCAGAAGGTCTGTGTGTAGGTGAGGGGAACGGCGCGGTCTGTGAGAGCGAGGGAGTTTTTGCCGAACTGCTCAATGGCCTCGAGAGCAACCGATTGCATGGAGGCGTAGGGCTCAGCGGAGATGGAATGAAGAGCCTGGTTGAGGTCCTGGCGGGTGGGGATGGAGAAGAGTGCGTTGTAGACGGAGACGAAGTCGGGAGTGACTTTTGCCTGCTTGGTTTGGTTGGTGGTGTAACCGCTGTTGACGCCATTGACGGTGACGGGATCGCCACCGGTGGTGCCGTTGGTGACAACAACCCCAAGGGAGGCTTGACCGGCATCAATGACTTTGGCGACTTGGGTGTTGTTGGCATTGCTGCCGTTTTTGCCGGAGCCGGATTTGTTTTGCTGCTGACAGGATGCAGCGTTGCCTGTATTGGCGGTGCAGGTGTCGGTATTGGTGTTGGTGTTTCCAGAGCTGGCGGTGGTGATGGCACCACCGGTCTGCTTGACCTGGTTGATGACAGTGCTGGGTGATTGGTTGGTCGGGGGTGTCACGACCGCCAAGCTGCCCGTAGGAGTAGCCACTTGTTTTGTGCCTTTTGAAGGGTCGGGATTTTTCGCGACCTGAAGCCAGGCAAATTGAAGTTTGGTGCAGTTTTTCTGGATGTTGGGATCAGGGCTGGTGCAGGTGTCGTAGTAACTCTGATCGATTCTCGCGAAGGCGGGATTGGTCTCTCGAGCAAATAAATAGCCGGAGGAGCCAACAACACCTGAGAGATCAGTTTGGAGATTGAGTTCTCCTCCAGTGCCTCCTTGTCCGGTGACATCAATCGCGGTGTATGTCACCCCTGGTGTGAAGTGGGTACCAGGAATTGAGGAGATGTTGAGATTGCCGCCTAAAATCACAACGCGGTTGTCGCCAGTGATTTTCAACAGGTCGGACGATGATCCATCCACCTCGATATTGAGGTTGGCGTTGGGATTGGTCAGGCCTTGGACGTAATTTCCATCCACCGTGAGGGTGCCAATGGAGTTTCCGGGCGAGACATTGCCTTCATTGATGACATCTCCAAAAATAGTTCCTGAACCCTGCAGTGTTCCCCTGGTTTCTACCGTGGTCTCTGACTTGATAGATCCGATGACTGAGAGTTTCCCGCCTCTAACTATGGTGGCTCCTGTATATGTATTTGTTCCACTCAGAGTCTGAAGGTTGCTACCAGTTTTGATGACTTTGCCTTGCCCTGAGGAATCTTGAACCGAACCGGTAAATACTGCCGGGATTGATGATGCGCTGCCAAGGGATAGATTATTGCCTTCAAGGTCCACCGTAGCGGTACCTTGCGTCGACCTTAGTGAGGCTATTATTTCGTCGCCGCCTAGGATGGCTAGCTTGCTATTGGGCGATAAAAGGTATACATCGGAGGAGTTGGGTATGGCCCCATTGCGGCTCACTAAAGTACCGTTTCCGTTGACAATAGTCTTTCCTGTATAGGTATTTTTGCCACTAATCTCGATAAAGTTAGCGTTCGGCCTGAAGGTGATGTTCCCATATTCGCCTGGCGCGTCACTAAAAATGCCAGAAAATCTAACTTGATATCCATTATTCGTGATTGTATTTTTGTTTGAGCTGTTTAGGGTGAAGTTCTGGGTGTAAGTCTGATTGTCCTGATCAACGGTGAGCGTTCCGCCCTGAAAAATAGGGAAAAGATTGCCGTTTGGGCTTAGGTTTGAGGTTTTGTTGATTCCGGTTCCGGAGCCGATGTTTCCCCCTGAGTTGATGACATTTCCAGCTATGGCCCAGTTTTTATTGGAGTAAATGAAATCATCCGATCCGTTAATTCTCCATATTCCAAAACTGTTTCTGATTATTTGTTTGCCGAGTATTCTCTCGACTGGTCCGCCAGTAGAGGTGAATGAATAATAATCAACCCCAAATGTTTTGTTTAAGCTTATATCGCTTTCGGAGAACTTTTGATTGTTGAATATGCCATTTTGGCCATCATCGATTATGGTTCCATTGAGTATGCCTTCGTTGCCCGTGAAGCCACTAAAGCTGCCATTGGCCGGGTCTAAGAGTTTTACATTGTTCCACCAAGGTTGAGCCCTTATCGTCGATTCAATGTTATTCCATGAGTCTGTGACAAAATCGATGAAGATTGTTTCTTTTTGATTCGTGGATCGGTTGTCGTATTGAATTTCAATTGGTGCGGCTTTTGAGTGGGTTGCTATCCCGCATGCAAGCAATGAGGCTGTAATGCAGGCGGAAAGCCTCGTGTCTGCTTGCATCGTTGTTTGAGTATTGCGTAATTTATTTTATGTTAGATATTCGTCGTGGAATTATAATTTTTTGTGCCACTTGGTCTATTGACCTGTTGTTGTCGCCCTTCAGTTCTATACGCAGGCAGTCGTCACCCCTGTTTTGGTTGCGTGTAGGAAGATTTGCTTTGACGGTTGCTAATTGAAATTTTTGCCAACAAAAAACCCCCACCTTGCGGTGAGGGTTGAGACAGGTGATCAAAGAATGATCAGTCGAGATCAGGCATGGCCAAGGTGGGCTCTGCTTGACGATCGATTCCTTTTTCGAAACCAGCAGCGGCAGCGCGAGCGCGGCCTGCATGCCAGAGGTGACCGACAAGGAAGAAGAAGGCAAGGATGAACTGCGTCGCGGCAAGCCACTGACGGATATTCACGAAGTTCACCGAGTTGGGCTCGGTGATGATGCCTCCAACAGAATTGATCGACGCGTTAGGAGCGTGGGTCATGTATTCAGCGGCGCGGCGAACCTGCCAAGGCTGAATATCGTTCTGAAGCTTGTCGAGGCTCAGGCCGTTGGGTCCACGAAGGGGCTCCAACCAAGGACCACGGAAGTCCCAGAAACGCATCGTTTCACCACCAAAGATGATCTCACCGGTTGGTGAACGCATCAGGTACTTACCAAGACCGGTTGGGCCCATGGCCGAACCGATGTTGGCTCCCATGCGTTGGTCACGCACAAGGAAGGTAAAACTTTGAGCCTGGGATGATTCGGCGTTGGTCGGGCCGTAAAACTCCGAAGGGTATGCGGTGTTGTTGAACCAGATGTAAGCCGAAGCGATGAAGCTCATGAAGCTCAGTGCGCCAAGGCTGTAGCTGAGGTAAGCCTCACCATTCCAGATGAAGGCGCGTCGCACCCAGCCGAAAGGCTTGGTGATCACGTGCCAAATACCACCAAAAATGCAGGTCAAACCAAGCCAGATGTGGCCACCGATGATGTCCTCCATGGAGTTCACACCGATGATCCAACCTTCGCCGCCAAAGGGAGCGCGGAACAGATAACCGAAGATCACACCGGGGTCGAGGGTGGGGTTCGTGATCAAACGAACGTCTCCACCACCCGGAGCCCAGGTGTCATAAACGCCACCGAAGAACATGGCCTTGAAGACCAGGAGCAGGCAGCCCACACCCAAAAGGATGAGGTGATAACCAATGATGTTGGTCATCTGGTTTTTATCGCGCCAGTCTTGGGAGAAGAAAGTGGAGTAGTTCTCCAGAATCTCTGGACCACGAAGAGCGTGATACAGGCCGCCGAGTCCGAGCACGGCAGAACTGATTAGGTGCAGAACACCAACAACAAAGAAGGGGTAGAGGTTAGTGACCTCTCCGCCAGGACCAACGCCATAGCCAAGAGTGGCCACGTGTGGGAACAGGATCAAGCCCTGCTCATACATCGGCTTATCGAAGGTGAAGTGACTCACCTCGAACAGCATCATGGCGCCAGCCCAGAACACCATCAGACCAGCGTGGGCCACGTGGGCACCGAGCAGTCGGCCAGATAGGTTGATGAGACGAGCATTACCGGCCCACCAGGCAAAGCCGGTGGAGTCGAGGTCTTTACCGCCAGTGGCGATAAGACCGGAATTAAAGGGCGTTTCCACGGGGCAGAACCTCTTCAGGGAAGACGAAGTTTTCGTGCGGCTGGTCAGCCGGTGCCATCCAGGCACGCAGACCTTCATTCAGAAGAATATTCTTCGTGTAGAAGGTTTCAAATTCAGGATCCTCAGCTGCGCGGATTTCCTGTGACACGAAGTCATAGGCACGCAAGTTGAGTGCAAGGCCGATGATGCCAATGGAACTGGTCCACAAGCCCATCACTGGCACAAACAGCATGAAGAAGTGCAGCCAACGCTTGTTGGAGAACGCAATTCCGAAGATTTGGCTCCAGAAACGGTTGGCGGTAACCATTGAATAGGTCTCTTCTTCTTGGGTGGGTTCGAACGCCTTAAAGGTGTTCGACTGTTCACCATCCTCAAAGAGAGTGTTTTCCACGGTCGCGCCATGAATGGCGCAAAGCAGTGCACCGCCAAGAATGCCGGCCACTCCCATCATGTGGAAGGGATTCAGGGTCCAGTTATGGAAGCCCTGAAGGAACAGCAGGAAGCGGAAAATTGCAGCCACACCAAAGGAGGGTGCAAAGAACCAGCTGCTCTGTCCCAAGGGGTACATCAGGAAGACACTGACGAACACCGCAATCGGACCGGAGAAGGCGATGGCGTTGTAAGGACGAATGCCGACCAAACGAGCAATTTCGAACTGACGCAGCATGAAGCCGATCAGTGCAAAAGCGCCGTGGAGAGCAACGAAAGCCCAAAGGCCTCCAAGTTGTATCCAGCGGACAAAATCACCCTGGGCTTCTGGGCCCCAGAGCAACAGCAAGCTGTGACCCATCGCATCAGCGGGGGTCGACACAGCAGCGGTCAAGAAGTTGCAACCTTCGAGATACGACGACGCAATGCCGTGGGTGTACCAGGAAGTTACAAATGTGGTTCCCGTTAGCCAGCCACCAATCGAAAGGTAGGCCGTGGGAAGAAGAAGAATGCCGGACCAGCCGACAAAAACAAATCGGTCGCGTTTGAGCCAATCATCGAGGACGTCGAACCATCCCCGCTGCGGCATGCGACCTGCAGCGATCGTCATGAATTGAACGTTGCGGTTAACCCGCATGCATTGGGTTCCCGGCGACCTTAACAATCTTGTTGGGTCATTCGGGGCTTAGATGGCTCAGCTGAAACCCGTTGTATCGGAATGCATCTTCTGGGTTTCTTTCGATTTGAGTCCTCGTTTCGTGGCAATGCTTTGTAGCGGGCTCAGCTGATTGGCTTCGCAGTCCAAAATGACCTTTGATTTTGGGCTTTGATGGCCGCTGAACTGCTCGAACAACCCGTCCTCGGCTCGCGCCGGCTTTCGAACATTCTCGTTGCCTTGATGGTGACGATTGGCGGTATTGGTTTTCTGTTTGCTTCTCTTTCCAGCTACTTGGGTAGGGATCTCCTCCCCCTGGGCCATCCCGCTGGCCTGGTGTTTGTTCCTCAGGGACTGGTCATGGGGTTGTACAGCCTTGCGGCTGCCCTTCTCGCCACCTATTTGTGGGCCGTGATCACGATCAATGTCGGCTCGGGTAGCAACCGTTTTGATCGCTCCGCAGGTGTGGTGACCATCTCAAGGCGTGGATTTCGTAAGCCGATCAGCGTTGAGATCCCCATGAAAGACATCCAGGCGGTGAAAGTTGAGGTGAGGGATGGCTTCAACACTCGGCGCCGGATTTCGCTTCGTGTTCGCGGAAGACGAGACATGCCCCTCACCCGTGTTGGTGAACCCCTCCCCCTGGCCCAGTTGGAACAGGACGGAGCTGAGTTGGCACGTTTTTTAGGTGTGAATCTCGAAGGACTTTGACCTTTTTCTCTTTTATGAAGCGCTCAATCATGCGGACGCTTTTATCTCTTGCTGTCTGCTTGCCACTTCTTGTTGGTTGCTCTCAGTCCAATACAGCGTCAACGGCTTCAGTCCCTACGGGCTGCAGTCAGGCCAGTAGTCCCTGTCTTCAAGGGAAGGCCAATGTGGAGCTCACAACCACCCGCGGGGTGGTCAAGCTTGAGCTCGATGGTGATGCGGCACCTGTGACGGCTGGCAATTTTGTGGACCTTGTCAAAAGAGGTGCGTACGACGGCACCGTGTTTCACAGGGTGATTCGTGAGCCTGTGCCTTTTGTGGTGCAGGGTGGTGACCCCACATCCAGTGATCCGAACACCTCGAAATCTCAGTACGGAACAGGAAGTTTTGTGGATCCAGATAGTGGGCAGGCGCGATTCATTCCCCTTGAGCTGTCATATCAAAATGAAGATCAGCCGCGCTATAGCCGCCAGAGCACCAATCCCAGTGATCTGCAGAAGCTCACGCTGAGTCATGAGCGAGGCGCTCTTGCCATGGCTCGCTCCCAATCTCCCGATTCGGCAAGCGCTCAGTTCTATATCGCCTTACGACCGCTGCCTGAGCTGGATGGCCGTTATGCCGTCTTTGGTCGCGTTACCGATGGCTTGGATGTCGTCGATGCGATCCAACAGGACGACAAATTGCTCAAGGCGAAGCTCCTGACGCCAGGCCTTTGAAAATCAGCCATCAAGCGGGCACACGCGCTCCGCTGATGGCTGATTTCAGCAATTCGGTGTTCACTCCTGAAGCCCGTTCCAGGGCCACCTTCCCGGTTCGGGCGATTTCCAAGATGCCGTAGGGAGCCATCAGGCGTTCTAGGGCCACCAATTTGCCCGGATCTCCCACCACTTCCAGGGTGAGCGCGTCATCGGCCACATCCACCACTTTGGCGCGAAAGACCTGCACCAATTCAAGAATGCCGCTGCGTTGTTCTGCTGGTGCGGCAACCTTCATCAGCATCAGCTCCCGTTCCACTGCAGGGATTTGCGAGAGATCGAGCACCTGGAGCACGTTCACCAACTTGTCGAGCTGCTTGCTCATTTGCTGAAGGGTGTGCTCATCGCCTTCCACCACCATGGTGAGACGCGATTGCCCGTTCGTTTCAGCAGGACCCACCGCCAAGCTGTCGATGTTGAAGCCACGTCTGGCGAACAGGCCGGCGATGCGGCTCAGTGCGCCGGATTCGTCCTCCACCAGGACGGACAGGGTGTGCTTCATGCCCGTTGCTGTGCTTCCAGCGCGCTTGTTCTCCCTAAATTAAGGTCCAGCCAGCGCAAAAGCTCTTGATGGAAGTGTTCGGGGCTTTCATCGTGGGGGCAATGGCCACTGCCGTCGAGCACGCAGAGCTTCAGCCAGGAATGCTGTCTTTGAAGGTTTTCGCCAATCAGCAAAGGCACGAATCGGTCCTGCCGGCCCCAAAGCAAGAGGAGGGGCAGGGGCCGATCCTGCTTGGCTAATCGCTCCAGCAACGCTGGTGCTGTGGCTCCGCGTGGACGCAAGGCCATGCCAACACTCATGGCGCGCAGGCTGCGTGCGGCGGTCCGGCGACGGGCTGGGCTGGCAATCAGCTGATGCAATTCCCGATCGGAGCGGATGGAGCGTGAATATGCCCCTTGGAGCCCCATGCGCAGCAGCGAGGTGCGGCTGATCAAGGGAACGAGAAGTTCGAGTGGCAGCAGGCGGCAGAGCAACGGCACAGCTACATTCCGTAGCCGGCGACGGCGGGGTGACAGCCGCTGTGGCAGCGGCTTGATCAGGGCGGGATCGGGCAGCGGCGCCACAACCACTGCCGTTGTTAATTCAGGCCGAAAGGCCGCGGTGGTGAGTGCGGTGAGACCCCCCAAGGAATTGCCCACCAAGACAGCAGGTTTTTGAACCACCTGTTCCACAAAGGCTGCCAACTGCCGCGCCCAAAGACGGTTGTCCAAGCGGATCTGGGGATGAAGCCCCGGTTGTTCAGAGCGGCCGAAACCGATCAAATCAAGTCCATAAACCCGATATCCAGCCCTTGAGAGCGGGGCCGCGTTGTGCCGCCAATGGCTGCTGCTGGCACCAAACCCATGCAGCAGAACCATCGCCGGGGCTTGGGGATCCCCGAGTACGCGCCAGTGACAGCGGTAGCTCTTCCAGATCCAAATAGCGCTTTCGCCCCATTCGGCACCGTTGGAGGCAGGCTGGAGAGCGGTTGCGTGCACACGCCTGACGGAGTTGAACGCTCACTATCGCGAAGGGATGGCCACATTGCGGCCCGGGAGTGGTTTCTTTCGCCCCGACTCCAGACCGGCGAGAGACCTCTCCGTGTTGTTAGCCGCTTCCACCTTGGAGGGCGCCACCAGAGAGCGTCCCCTGCGCTGGCTTGACCTCATGGCTGGCTGCGGGATCCGTTCGTTGCGCTGGGCGCTGGAGGCGCGAGGAGCGTCCCATCAGCCTGTGGAGCTTTGGGTGAATGACGCCGATCAAGAGCGTGGGCCGCTGCTGGCTGCCAATCTCGAACCGTTGCATGCCTGCGACGGGGTTGTGCTCAACCAGATCCATCAGCCGGCGGAGCGTCTGTTGCGTGAGGCCTATTTGGAGCACCGCTTCTTCGATCTGATCGATATCGATCCGTTTGGCTGCCCAAATGTTTTGCTGCAGTCGACGCTTCAGGCGATGCGGTTTGGAGGCGTGCTGTTGCTTGCGAGCACTGACGGTCGCTCTCCGACGGGGCATGACCGGTTTGCCGCTGTGCGTCGGTTTGGTGCCGCGGCTCGTGCTCATCCATCGAGCTGGGAGCTGGCGCTGCGTCTGCAACTGGCTGCTGTCGCCCGTGAGGCTTGGCTGCTGGGACGGGGCCTCGAACCGTTGTTCAGCTACAGCGATGGCCGCACCTTCCGTGTGGCGGTGCGCATGCGCCAGCGCATCCGTTCCGGTGAGGAGCAGCAGCTGGGCTTCGTCGCCCGTTGTGAGCGCTGCGGGGATCAAGCGGTGCAAGCGATGTTGGACCTCCAGGGGTGGAGGCCCTGCGCCTGTACGGATGGCTGCGGACGCTGGGCGGTGAGTGGTCCGCTCTGGATCGGTCCGATTCAGAATGTTTCCGCGATCAACGGGCTCTTGGAGATCAGTGACCGCTTGGACGCAGGCTTCAACTCAGGGCTTGATGCAGGGTTGAGCAAGGGGCACGACCAGACCCTTGCTCCTCGCAGCAGGCGGATGTTGGAGGGGCTGTTGGCGGATCCCGGTCAACCGGCCTGTTGCTGGTCAACGGCTGAATTGTCTCGACGGTTTCAGCTCAAAGGTCCGCCGGCGATCGAGCCCTTGGTTGCCGCTCTTCGGGCCTCCGGGTATGGCGCCTGCGTGAGTGGAGTGATGGCTGGGCAGGTGCGAACCAATGCGCCTCTCGGCATCTTGTTACGACGATGCGCCGAATTCGGCGGGAAAGATCGTTAAATAGATGTTGATTTTGAATCCCGTTTCATGGCTTCGGAAATTTTCGGAATTGCTGTCGTGTTCTGGGTGTTGATTCCCGTGGGCCTCGCAGGTGGTGCCTTGCTTTTGAAACTCCAAGGCGATTGATGGGCGCGCCTGGCCTTTGCTCCCTTTAGGCTCCACGCTTGCAATGACTGACCCGATGCAGGTTCTGGTGGTTGGTGGGACAGGAACGCTTGGTCGTCAAATCGCAAAACAAGCGATTGATGCTGGCCACAAAGTGCGTTGCGTAGTGCGCTCACCTCGAAAGGCAGCCTTCCTACAAGAGTGGGGTTGTGAGCTCACGCGAGGTGATCTGCTAGAGCTGGCCAGCCTTGATTACGCACTCGAAGGCATGGATGCGGTCATCGATGCTGCCACCAGCCGGCCAACAGACCCCAACAGCATTTATGTGACTGATTGGGAAGGAAAGCTCAACCTGCTCAGGGCTTGTGAGAAGGCCGATGTGAAGCGGTTCGTGTTCCTCTCCCTCCTGGGTGCTGCGAATCACCGCAATGTCCCTTTGATGGACATCAAGCACTGCACCGAGCGTTTGCTGGAAGAGTCAGATCTTGACTACACAATCCTGCAAGGAGCGGCGTTCATGCAGGGCGTGATCAGTCAATTTGCGATTCCAATTTTGGAAAGTCAAACGGTCTGGGTGAGTGGTAGTCCAACCCCGATCGCTTACATGAACACGCAAGACATGGCTCGTTTTGCTGTTGCCGCCGTCGAACTTCCAGAAACGATTCGATGCTCCTACCCCGTCGTAGGTCCCAAAGCCTGGAATACCGGAGAGGTGATTCAGCTCTGTGAACTGGCGAGTTCTCGCTCGGCAAGGGTGTTTCGCGTGCCTGGAGCCTTGCTCAATCTGATGCAAGGCATCTGTTCATTCTTTGAACCGGCCGTAAACGTGGCAGAGCGCCTTGCCTTTGCCGATGTCACCGGTGGCGGGGGCTCCCTTGATGCCCCGATGGAGGCCAGTTATCGAACGTTCGGCCTAGACCTCGATCAAACCACGCAGATGGAGACCTATATCCGTGAGTACTACGACACGATCTTGAAGCGCCTCAAGGATATGGAGGCCGATCTCGACAAGAACGCCAAGAAAAAGCTTCCCTTCTAGGCACCTTGAGTCAATACATAGTGCGCTTGTACTATTTAACCGCTAGGATCGTGTCGTTTTTGGAGAGTTGTCATGTCTGTCGCCCAGGTTAAAAATCTTCAGCGACGGCTCGACAATCTCGCCCGAGAAGCGGAAACGGAGCTCAACCGTGCCTGTGGCCATGAGCTTTGGCAAAGCGTTGGCTTCGACGCGTTTGATGGCATTGAAGATATCGATCGCCGCGCCAGCGCCAATTACTACTACGGGCAATGGCAGACCGTTCGTGAGCTTCAGGATGTTCTGAGCTAGGAGGCTCTGCCTCTTTCAAGCTCGGTCCTGTCCAGAATGGGGAGCACGTACGCCCCGTTGCCGATGTCGTCTTGTTGCGGCCCCACTCCGTCTTCTCTGGATCAGACCCAGGCGGTAGAGGACCGGTACGGTGCTGCCGCAGCGGAACAGGAGGCCTGCCTTTGCACGCCGGTGGCATTCGATCCCTCTTTGCTGAAGCCCCTCCCCCAGGAGGTGGTGGAGAGGGATTACGGCTGTGGGGACCCCACCCGTTGGGTGCGGTCTGGAGATGCTGTGTTGGATCTCGGCAGTGGAAGTGGCAAGAATGCCTTTATCTGTTCGCAGGTGGTTGGGGCGACAGGCCGCGTGATTGGTGTGGACCGAAATGCGGACATGTTGGCCCTCTCGCGTTCTGCTGCCCCCGTGGTGGCAGAGCGGATTGGCTACGCCAATGTTTGCTTTCTCGAGGGTGCCATTGAGGCCCTGGATGCCACCAATGCTCAGGGTGACCCCCTGGTCGCTGATTGCAGCGTGGATGTGGTGCTCAGTAATTGCGTGCTGAATCTGGTGAATCCCTCGGCACGCGAGCTGTTGTTGCAGAACATTCGGCGCGTGCTTCGGCCTGCCGGCCGCGTTGCGATCAGCGACATCGTTTGTGATCGCCCGGTGCCGATGGCTCTTCAGCAGGACGCCGAGCTTTGGAGTGGCTGCATCAGCGGGGCCTGGTTGGAGGAGGCGTTTCTGGAGGATTTCCGAGCGCTAGGGCTTGAGCAGGTGCAATACGCAGAGCGTTCTGAGACGCCCTGGAGGGTTGTGGAGGGAATCGAATTTCGCGCGGTCACGCTCACCGGTGCGTTGCCGAGCGGCTAAGCAGTCGCTGTAGGCGCTGATCTTCCGCCCGGGTGACCTCTCGCCACTTCCCAGGATCGAGGCCTTCGAGGCTCAAACGTTTCTCCCCATCCATCAAGTCGATGGAATGACGAATCAACCGCAGTGTGGGGAGGCCCACGGCTGCGGTCATCCGCCTGACTTGACGGTTGCGTCCTTCGCGGAGTTCAAGACAAATCCAGCAGGTTGGAATCGAGCGGCGTTCGCGAATCGGCGGCTGGCGATCGCCGATTGTCTGTGTCTCGTGCTCCGCCAGCAGCCTTGCTGTGGCAGGACGGGTCAGGCGCCCTTGAATCATCACTCCTCGCTGAAGTTGATCCAGCTGGCGATCGGTAGCGCAACCCTCCACTTGAACCCAGTACTGCCGCCAATGGCCGAAGCGAGGATCGGTGAGGCGTTGCTGCAGCCGACCGTTATCGGTGAGCAACAACAACCCCTCGCTGTCGGCATCGAGGCGCCCAGCAGCGTAAACATCGGGAATGGGGACCCACTCCGCTAAGCATCCCCAGCGGCTTTGCGGTTCAGGTGTGAACTGACTGAGAACCCCGTAGGGCTTGTGAAGAAGAAGGGTCAGTGGTGAGCTCCAAACCAGAAAAGGGCTTCTCCCAAGCTTGAGGCGTCGATGAAATGGTTGTCATGAAGAGGCTTAATCTTCTCTGCTTGCCTCCTCATGAGGGTGCCTGGCGAACCTGTTCCCGCAGCTCAAAATCTGATTGAACCAGAGATGTAAATGCAATCAGGACTGATTCTGACAAATACACACTTCAAAGCTGGTCAATAAGCTAATTCGCATTTTGGCGATTACGCCAGAGATTCACAGCGCCGATAGAAATAAGCAACAGGCCCAGGTCGAGGGAAAGCGGGGGGAGCATCAAAGGGCTGTTAGTAGGGGCATCGACCCTAAAGAGAGTGACGGCGCAATGGTGGAAATGCGTTGGAGGTGGCCTTCTAAACTGGTGTCAATGACGACGTTGACCTTGGCGCATGATTGAGACCTCGGGTGTGATTGAAAAAGAGCAGGGGAACGGGTTTTACCTCGTAACCCTGGAGCAGCCTGCTGGTCACCAGTGCCTGTGCCGTGCCGCCGGAAAGCTCACGAAATTCCGCATCAAACTGCTCGCCGGCGACAAGGTTTTGGTGGAAATCAGTCCCTATGACCTGACCCGTGGTCGGATTACCTACCGCGAGCGCAACGCCGGCGCACCGGGTGGACGTCCAGGCGGTAATCGTCCTGGTGGCCCACGCCGCCGTTAACGCATCGGTTCTTGCCTTATTGGCCCTTGAGAAGGGCCTCGATCGCCCCCTTGAATTCACTGCGCTGTTTCACCCCGCGCCATTGCTGCTGGAGAGACTTATCAAAAAACAGTTGGACCGTTGGGGTGCCGTTAACGCCTGCCTGTTCGGCAATCTCCTGATCGGCTTCGATGTCAATTTCAACGCCTTGAGCCTGTCCATTCAGCTCTGATAACACCCGTTTGAGTTGCGGCTTCAGCACATGACAGGGGCCGCAGCTTGGGGAGCTGTAAATCACGAGCAAGGGCTTGTTGCTGTCGTGATAGAGCTTGCGCAGCGCATAGCTGCCTTTTTGCCATTCAGCGCCGGCGTCATAGGTGGCTTCTGTTGTTGCTTCGATGGTTTGCGGTGCCGTGGCTTTTTGCGGTTCCACCTGCTCACGACGAACGAGGGTGGCCAAGTCGTGGTGGCTTAACCAGCGCTCTGCGGCAAGCGCCGCTTGGCAACCACTGCCTGCAGCCGTAATCCCTTGGCGCCATTCCGCGTCAGCGACGTCACCCGCTGCAAACACCCCCTCGAGGGAGGTCTCGGGTCTGCCGGGTTGAGTGACGAGATAGCCGCGGGGATCGCAATCCAGTTGGCCTTTCAAGAGCTCGGTGTTGGGTGTGTGACCGATGGCATAAAACATGCCACGTACAGCCAGTGTTTCTTCCTGGCCGCTGTCTCGATTGCGGAGGCGGAGGCCGTTCATCCACTCCGTTCCTTCCACATCCAGCACCTCGGTGTTCCAATGCACCGTGATTTGGGGATTGGCTTGAACGCGATCAGCCATGGCGGCGCTAGCCCGTAAGCGCTCCGAACGCACCAATAGGTGCACATGACTGCCGTATTTGGTGAGATACACCGCTTCCTCACAAGCGGAATCTCCACCGCCAACCACCGCCAACTCTTCATTGCGGAACTGGGGAGTTGCGCCATCGCAAATAGCGCAGGCACTGATTCCCTGGCTCCAGAAGCGATCTTCGCTGGGCAAGCCCAGGCGGTTGGCACTCGCGCCAGTGGCGATGATGATCGATTGGGTTTGGATCGTCTCGCCGTCCGCCTGAATGGTGTAGGGACGTTGGCTCAGGTCGATGACGTCAGCATCGGCTTCGAGCAGGTGAGTGCCCCAGCGCTCCGCTTGCGCCTTCATGAGATCCATCAGATCGGGGCCAAGGACCCCATCAGGAAAGCCTGGGAAATTTTCAACATGGGTGGTGGTCATCAGTTGACCGCCGGGGATGCCTCCGCGCTGAAACCCAGTGATGAGCAGCGGATTGAGGTTGGCTCTTGCCGCGTAAATGGCTGCCGTGTACCCAGCCGGGCCGGATCCAACAATCACTAAATTCTCGCTCACGCCCATGGCTTATGCGTATTGAGTATGAGTTGAATCTAAACGGAACCTCTTGGTAATCGCTCCGTTTTTATTGCGAAGCGCCGTGAAATTTCCGGAAAAAGATGTGTCGTAAGAGCAAGATTTAATAATTTATTTAGATTTCGACCGAGTCTTCCGCCCCTTCTTCGAGGTCAAGACCTTTTTGGTTCTTTGAAATTTTCCCCACGCTCAGCACAGATTCAGCGAACAGTTCCGGACTTTCCCCGATACATGTGATCCATTCCCTGAATTCTTGGGTCAGGGCGTAGCTGTCCTCGTAGCGCTCAGCGCTGTCCAGAGCATTGATTCTGGTTGTTGCCCAGCAGGTGGCAACACTGACTCGTCGTTCAAGTGCTGCGTCCATGACTGACTCCCAGATAGAAACCACATTGCCTGTTGGAGAGCCAACATCGTGTGTGATTTCGCACAACGTCGCATTTTTTTTTCTACGGAGAAGTTTTCATTGATGCAAAAAATTGGGTAATTCGGGGGTTCTGAGTCGAATGACGGCACCGGCGCCATCGTTAACAGCCTCCAAGGGCAGGCTTGGACCTCTCCATGCACCGGACTGCAGCGGGTCATCGGCATCCACCTCCTGCGGTTGCGCTTGAATTCGATAGGGCTCTGAGAGCGACCAACTGCGCGCGTAGCTCATCAGCAAGGGGTCTGCTGGAGCAAAGACATAAGAAGGGTCTCTTGGCACCGTTTCTGTAGCCGCCCTGTTGTTGCACATCCGAACGGCGCGGGTGATGCCCTGCACGAAGCGACTGCGGGTCACGACCGTGGTGAGATAGGCGACAACACGCAACCTGGGGGCGTCGAAGCCTTCGGCGCACATGTCGATGCTCACAAGCCAGTCGGCACCTCCCTCTTGAAAGTTGCTGAGTCGCACAGCGGCTTCGGGGTCTTGTGAATGCACCAGGTCCACCCGATCACCCTGTTCCCTCAGCAGGGTGCTGATCGAGCGGGCGTGAGCAATGTCTTTGGCGATCACAAGACCACCCGCGCCTGGGTGCTGTTCACGCACCTGCTCCAGCTTGCGCCTGGCTCTGATCAAAAGTTGCTGAGCAATGCTGCTGCTGTCGGATAAACGGATCGCCCGGCGCAAATTGCGTGCTCTCCAACTTTCACGCATCTCCTCAGAGAGTGGCGAGACATCGCGATCAGGCTTGCCCTCACGGCTGTGCTCCACCCAACCGTCTTGAAAGCGAAATTCCAGTGGTCGCACATCGCCCGCTGCAATCAGCTCTCGGGGTTCAACGCAAAGGTCAGGGCTGATCTGTTCCACCAGCTGCCCTCCTTCTTGGATACGGATCCGTCTCGCGGCACAAAAGGCGAGATTGTCGGCTCGAAAAGGTGTTCCTGTGAGCCCCAGCCTCAGACGCGCCTGGCTGCTGAGCTCTAGGAATGTGCGTCCCCAGACGGGACCATCGGGTTCATCAGGGTCCACCCCTAGGTGATGCGCTTCGTCCGCAATCGCGAGCAGTTCATCACCCGCCCATGACTCGAGCGCCTGTTTTAGCCCCTGCAGCTGACTCGCCGCCCCTTGATAGGTGACGATCCAACCATCGGCGTTTTGGATGTTTTGAGATTGGGTGTTTTGGGATTGAAGCTGGGCGCTTGATTCACTCCAGTCTTCGAGGCGAAGCCCCAGCCGTTTTGCTGATGAACGCCATTGGCTGAGGATCGATGTGCGGTGACACATCACCAAAAAGCACTTCAGTTTTCCCTCTTGCTGCATGGCTTGAAATCCGAGCAAGGCCCCGAGGGTCTTGCCCGCACCAGGTCCCGCATGGATCAAGACATCGCGTCCGTGGCTTGCTTCCGGATCCAGTCGTCTGCGGAGCAGCTGAACGAGTTGCTGTTGCCACTGACGGGGTTGGATCCTGCTGCGCGAGCCGTCTCCTGGGAGCTGAAACGAAGGACGTGCGATCGGTCAGCCGCGAAAGTTAGGTCTTTCTAACCATTCCATCCGTTGATGCCACCCTTAGCTTCCAGCCAACAGCTCTTGGGGTTTCCGGCCCCCTGCCGCCATGGCCAAAAGCCGTCCTCGTTACCGATCCAATCCTGATCAGCGCCAACAGCTTGAACATTGTTGGCCGCTGGAATGCGACATCGATCCCTTGATCCTGCGCCTGCGTTGGTTGCAGCACCAGAGGCAATGGCCCCTGGTGCAGGCGGTTGAGCAGGAGCTCCTTCCGTTGTTCTGACCCGCCTCGATCCCCTTAATTAAAGAGATTCGCTGTGGTTGTAGAGCAAGCGCTCTACTTCCATCAACCCAGCTTCTGCAGCGGTTTGGGCCCGTTGCGCATCGCCGCCAGCGGCATTGGTGAGCTTGGCGACCACCCGCTCCACCATGGCTGTCTTTTGGTCTTTGATCATGGCCAGAATTTCGCCTTCGATCAGCTGTCGCACGGCGTTGCTGCGCAAATGATCATCGGAGGCTTCGTCAAAGGTTCCCTGGACGAGCTCTTGAATAAACAGACGGTGCACTTCACTGCTGCGCAGAAAGCTTTCGGTGGCGTTGATCATTCCATCCACCAGGGTCCGATCCGGCTCGGCCTCTGTGTCGGACTGTTTGTCTTGCAATTTGAATTCCCAATCCAGGTGGCGTCGTTGCCAGCCCGCTGCGTGCAGGCTGGGCATCACCGATTGAGAAAACGTGTCTACGGACATTTCGTAGATCCGTTCCGCGAGTCGCTCACACCATTCCCGGCCGTGTTCGGCAAGAAGTTCTTCCATGGTGTGGCGATTCACAGCATGCCCGCCGTGATGGCTATGGCAAACGCCATCGGGACATTCGATTGCGGAGAGACCCATGTGCTTATAGACAGAATCCTCTGATTAGCCACAGCTCCTTCCTTAAGTCAGCTTCTACAGAAAAGATCCGTTTCGGGAGCCACGACCTCGTAATCTCAGCTGGGTGGCGGCACAACGAACTTGCCCAGACTCCTTATCCCGATTGAAAGCGCAGCGGCTGAAACCCGTGTAGCGGCTTCACCCGAGACCCTTAAAAAATTCATTGTCCTCGGCTGCTCCGTTGCAGTGGAGCGTGGTGCCGGAGTGTCCTCCGGTTTCCTTGACGAGGCTTACGCCAGTGCTGGAGCCGATTTGGTTGCTCCAGGAGACGCTCAAACCTGGGGTCAGGCAGACGTTTTGCTGTGTGTGCAAAGCCCAAGCCCAACATCCCTGGCTCGATTGCGACGGGGGGCTCTCGTGGTGGGCATGTTGTCCCCCTATGGCAATCACGAGCTATCGGAAGCGATGAAGGCTTGTGGGCTCTCAGCCATGGCGCTTGAGCTTCTCCCTCGTATCAGTCGTGCCCAGGCCGCTGATGTGCTCTCATCCCAGGCCAACATCGCTGGTTACAAGGCTGTGTTGCTCGGTGCTGCGGCCTTGGATCGCTATTTCCCGATGTTGATGACCGCAGCGGGCACCGTGCAGCCCGCGAGGGTTGTGGTGCTGGGTGCTGGTGTTGCAGGACTTCAGGCCGTTGCAACCGCTCGCCGTTTGGGTGCGGTTGTTTACGTGAGCGACATTCGACCCGCTGTGAAAGAGCAGGTGGAGTCACTTGGAGCCCGGTTCATCGATCCTCCGGAGATGGAGGACAAGCCAGCCGAATCCGGCGGTTATGCCAAGCAAGCCTCGGATGCGTTTTTGGCCGCACAGCGACAACAGCTGTCTGACCAGCTCGCCCAAGCTGATGTGGCGATTTGCACAGCCCAAGTTCCGGGCCGGCGAGCCCCACGCTTGATCAGTGAAGACATGCTCGATCGCATGCGCCCCGGATCGGTGGTGGTGGATCTTGCTGTGGCTCAAGGTGGCAATTGTGCCGACACCGTGCCGTCCCAAACGGTGAACCGCAAAGGCGTGAAGCTGATTGGTGCGAATGAGCTTCCCTGCAGCGTTCCCAATCACGCCAGTTCGTTGTATGCCCGCAATCTTTTGGCTTTGCTGCAGCCCACGCTTCAAGACGGCCAGCTCACGCTCGACACCGAAGACGAGCTGATTGCTGGTTGTTTGATCGCCCATGACGGCAGCATTCGCCGTGGCGATGTTCTTACTCCTGGAGGTACCAACTGATGTCGTTTTTAAGTGAGGCTCTCTGGGTCCTGCTGCTCGGCAGCCTTCTCGGTCTTGAACTGATTGGCAAAGTGCCTCCCACTTTGCACACCCCCTTGATGAGTGGCGCTAACGCTATTTCAGGGATCACGGTCTTAGCGGCTCTCACCTTGATCATCAAGGCGGGAAATGACGGCAATACGCCTCTATTGGCCTTGGGTGCTGTGTCCCTCGGTTTCGCTCTTTTCAATGTGATTGGCGGCTTTTTGGTCACCGATCGAATGCTGGCCATGTTCAGCCGTAAGCCCGCTCGCAAGGAGAACCGCTGATGAGCACTGCTGTCGTTGTTAAGTACGCGATCGACCTGGTCGCCGTCCTGCTGCTAGCCCTTGGCATCAAGGGTCTCTCAAAAGTACGTTCTGCGCGGGAGGCCAATCGTCTGGCTGCCGTTGCCATGGCTCTCGCCGTGTTGGGAGTCTTGGTTGATTCCTTTGCGGGTGGAATCTCAGCTTCTGCCTGGACTTGGATCATCGGAGGCACCATCGTTGGTGGCCTTTTGGGCGCGATTACCGCTCAAAGGGTGCCGATGACATCGATGCCCGAGATCGTTGCCTTGTTCAACGGTTGTGGGGGAATGTCGTCCCTGCTGGTGGCCCTTGGTGTTGCCCTGTTCCCTGTGATGGGGGCGGAAGGGGAATCTCGAATCGTTGAAGAGATTTCGATCGTGATCTCGGTGTTTGTGGGTTCGATCACCTTCACCGGTTCGATCGTGGCGATGGCCAAGCTCCAGGGCTGGTTGTCCACACCTCCATGGATGCAGAGCAAGGCGCGCCACGTGGTGAACATTGCTTTGGCGGTGGTGTCCTTGATCGCTGCGATCGAGATGATCCGCAACGGTGGAAGCGGACTGTGGCTGCTGGTTGTGGCCTCGGCGTTGCTCGGCATCGGCGTCACCCTGCCGATCGGCGGAGCCGATATGCCCGTAGTGATCTCCCTTCTGAACAGCTATTCGGGCGTGGCTGCTGCCGCTGCTGGTTTTGTGGTGGGCAGTCAGCTGCTGATTGTGGCGGGCGCGATGGTGGGCGCCGCCGGTTTGATCCTTACCCAGGTGATGTGCAACGGCATGAATCGCTCCCTGGTGTCGGTGCTGTTTGGTGGAGCTCTCGGCGCTTCCTCCACAGCCTCTGGTGGTGGTGGCGAATACACCAACATCACCAGTTGCAGCGCTGAAGAGTGTGCCCTCACCCTGGAAGCGGCAGAACGGGTGATCATCGTTCCCGGCTATGGCCTGGCTGTGGCTCAAGCCCAGCACACCTTGCGAGAGGTGACGCGCTCCCTTGAGGCCGCTGGGATTGAGGTGGCCTACGCCATTCACCCTGTGGCGGGACGGATGCCCGGTCACATGAATGTGCTTCTGGCGGAAGCCGATGTGCCCTACGAGCAGCTCAAGGAGATGGATGTGATCAACCCTGAGTTCCCAGCGACTGACGTCGTGCTTGTTCTGGGTGCCAACGATGTGGTGAATCCCCAGGCCAAGACCGATCCCAATTCACCGCTCTATGGCATGCCAGTGCTGGATGTTCAGCAGGCCCGCACCGTGTTTGTGGTGAAGCGCGGCATGAGCGCTGGTTATTCCGGCATCAAAAATGACCTGTTTGAACTCGGCAACACCTCCATGGTGTTTGGCGATGCCAAAAAGGTGCTTGGAGATCTGCTGGGAGAACTCAAGGAATTAGGCGTCGGTAAGAAATGATTCGCCTGTGAGCTGGCCTGATCCAACCCCAGACCCCCAGCTGCTGAAGCAACTGGGGGTGGCTCCATTTCAGCAGCGGCTTCCCTGGTGGGGTGGCGATCTACAGACGTTGAGGGATACGCTCCGCCCCGTGGATTTGCCGACCGATCAGGGGCAACCCCTCGAGATCCAAGTGCCTGCCCTGAAAAGTGGTGCCGCTGGCTCGGGAGCCTTGCTGGCCTTCTTGGATTGTCCAGCCGCTCCGAAAGCCTTGGTGGTTGTCCTGCATGGACTGGGGGGGTCCAGTCGTCGCGAGGGTTTGCGCAGGCTTGGGGTTGCCCTGTTTGAGGCGGGCTATGCGGTGCTGCGCCTCAATATGCGTGGCGCCGATCCTGGGCGCCATCTGGCCGGTGGCACCTATGCGGCTCAGTGCAACAGCGACCTTCTGCCTGTGTTGCATAGGGCGCGACAGCTCTGCAGCACGCTCTCCAAAGAAGGAACCTCGCTGCCCTTGTTTGGCGCCGGGCTTTCCCTGGGGGGAACCATGCTTCTAAATGCATGCCTCTCAACGCAAGCCGAACGAGTGACTGCCGGACTCGATCCAACGCGCCAGCCCCTGGATGGATTGTTCTGTGCCAGCAGTCCTTTGGATCTGGCTGCCTGCAGCGCCTCGATTGAACGTCCCCGCAATCGGGTGTACCAACGCTGGTTGCTGCAGCGCTTGGTGCGTCAGACGCTGGCCGATCCCTTTGGCGTGAGCGATTTGGATCTTGAGCGCATGAGTGGTGCTGAGCAACCGCGCACCATTCGTGCTTTTGATCGCACCGTCACCGCTCCGCGTTGGGGATTTGCGGACGTGGATGCCTATTACCGGGAGGCGTCTCCGCTCCAGCATTTGATCCAATCACCCCAGCAGTTGCCCCCCACCCTGTTGCTTCAGGCTCTTGATGACCCATGGGTTCCCGCTCACTCGGCCCTCGAGCTAAGGGATGCTGTCTCCGCTAACCAGCCAATTCAGTTGATTTTCACGCGCGAAGGCGGCCACAACGGTTTTCACGGGCGCACGGGCTGTTGGGCGGATGCCCTGGCTGCATCGTGGTTGAAAACTCTCAACTGAAGGGCGTGGTCTTCAGGATCCACTCCTCGATCGGTTGTCCTTGGATGATGTGTTGCTGAAGAATTCTGCTGATGCGTTCTGGCGTGACACCGCCATACCAGGTGCCATCGGGCCAGACCAACAAGATGGGGCCCTGATCGCAGATTCGTAAGCAATCCGCTTTGCTGCGCAGCACGATTCCTTGGACTCGACTGGGATTTTCGAGGTCCAATTCACGCACCTGTTGCTTGAGAGCGTCCCAGCTTGCGGCACCGATCTCTGGATCACAGCACTTGGCTTTTGTAGGTGTGGCGCAGAGCAACAAGTGATGGCTAATCCGCTGGTTCATGCGGCCAGCGATGCGCTGGTCATGCGCGTGGTGCCTCGGTTCACCTGCTCGCGCACGGCCTGGCGCGCCCATTGATCCACCGCCAAGACATCATCCAGAGAAGGGCTGGAGGCGAGATCCGCTTTGTGTTGTTCGCAGGCTCCCTCAATCATTTTGGGGATGTCGAGAAAGTGAATCTTCTCTTCGAGGAACTGGGCCACGGCCTCTTCATTGGCTGCGTTGAGCACAGCAGGCATGGTGCCGCCAGCACGCCCTGCGGCGTAGGCCAGGTCCATGCAGGGATATTTGGCTGGATCCGGTGCGCGGAAACTCAATTGCCCCACTTCGGTGAGATCGAGCCGTCGCCATGGGGTTTCCAGTCTGGAAGGCCAACTCATGCAATAAAGGATCGGCAGCTTCATGTCGGGCCAGCCGAGCTGGGCCAACACCGAGGAATCGGCAAGCTCCACCATGGAATGGATGATGCTTTGAGGATGAATCACGATCTCGATGTGGTCGTAATCCAGCCCAAACAAATAGTGAGCCTCAATCACCTCCAACCCCTTGTTCATCAAGGAGGCTGAATCCACGGTGATTTTTTTGCCCATGCTCCAGTTGGGATGGGAGGTGGCATCGGCCACCGTTGCTTTTTCAAGCTCAGAGGCTGACCAATCGCGAAAGGCTCCACCCGAGGCGGTGAGTTGAATGCGGCGTAGGCCAGGCGTTGGAACCCCGGTGGAGAGACGGGCGGTGTCGCTCCAAGGTGTTCCCTGCAGGCACTGGAAGATGGCGGAGTGTTCCGAGTCGGCAGGAAGCAGCCGGCTGCCGCTTTTCTTCAACTCAGGTAAGACCACCGGCCCAGCGGCAATCAGCGTTTCCTTGTTGGCAACGGCCAGATCTTTGCCCGCTCGGATGGCCGCCAGGGTGGGCAGCAAGCCGGCACAGCCGACGATGCCGGTGACGACGAGATCAGCCGAATCCCAGGACGCTGCTATATCCAGTCCTTCGGGGCCACCCACCAAGTGCGGCAAGGGCTCCGGGCGTGTCTCTGCAGGCAGGGCCATCAGCCTGTCCTTGAGCTCAGCAAGCAGCGCTGGATCCGCTAGGGCCACCACATCAGGGCGATGCCTCTGGATTTGGGACACGAGCAGGCTGAGGTTGCGTCCAGCGCTGAGCGCCACCACCCGGAATTGCTCGGGGAAATCTTCGACGATCTCCAGCGTCTGGGTGCCGATTGAGCCAGTGGAGCCCAGAACGCTGATGGCTTTCACAGGGATCCAGGCAATTAATCACAGTTTCCCACCTCAGTGCCTGCGCCTGGCAAACTTCGCACCATTACGGATGGACTCGGGCTAATGGCGCTGAAGGAGCACTGGCGGTCCGGATTGGGATTTGTGTTCGCCGCGGCGGGGAGCGCTGTGGGTTTAGGCAACCTTTGGGGCTTTGCTTATCGCGCCTCCCAGGGAGGTGGGGGCGCCTTCCTGCTGCTGTACGTGCTGATTGTGTTGTTGGTGTGCCTGCCCGTGCTGATCGCGGAGATGGTGCTGGGGAGAAGTACGGCCCAAAGTCCCTTGCTCGCTCCTGTGGCGGCGGCGGGAGACGCTTGGCGGCCAATGGGGTGGCTGTTCTTGATCGCCTCTTGCGGGATTTTGGCGTTTTACGCGGTGCTGATGGGGTGGACGGGCCACACCCTCGTCCATGCCCTATGGGTGGGGTTGCCAGCCGATATGGAGACAGCGAAATCGCTGTTTGCTTCGGTGAGCAAGGGGAATAGCGCCCTGCTTGGCCAAGGGGGCAGTCTTGCTTTAACTGCTGCGGTGGTGGCTGCTGGCGTGCAGGGCGGAATCGAGCGTTTATCGCGTTGGGCCCTGCCTTTGTTGTTTGTGTTGTTGGTGGGCTTGGCCCTGTGGGCCACCACCCTGTCTGGAGCTGTGGGCGGATACCAAACCTTTCTGTTGCGTTGGGATTCAACGCAGCTGTTCAACCCCACCACGATTCGCAATGCCTTTACCCAGGCCTTTTTCTCGATCGGTACGGGTATCGGTTGCATCCTTGCCTATTCGGCCTATCTGAAAAGCAGTGCCCGTCTGCCGAGGGAAGCGATCGCGGTGGTGGGTTTGGATACGGCCGTGGGTCTGTTGGCTGGATTGATCACCTTTCCTGTGGTGATCAGCTTTGGTCTGCAGGAAACGGTGAGTGAGTCCACGGTTGGGGCTTTGTTTTTGGCGATTCCCACTGGGCTTGCTTCCCTTGGGTCGGCAGGGCGCCTGGTGGCCGTGCTCTTCTTCTCACTGGCCTACCTCGCGGCGATTACCTCCTCGGTGTCCTTGCTGGAGGTCCCTGTGGCGTCCTTGATGGACCGCTTGGGCTGGTCCCGCAGGCGATCGGCATGGTTGATGGCCTTGCTGATCTTTATTGCCGGCCTGCCAGCGGCGATGTCGATTCCGGTGTTGGAAGCGATGGATTCAATCTTTGGGGGAGTGTTGTTGATCTTGGGAGGACTGTTGTTAGCGCTGCTGATGGGCTGGGTGGTTCCGAAACGGTTTCGGGATGATCTTCAGACATCAAAAACATCAGGGGGCTTCATCCGCTTGATGTTGTTTTTCCTGCGCTGGGTATCTCCTGTTGTGATCACGGCTGGTTTAGTCATCAGCGTTGTTGATTTATGGCGTCAATGGTTTCCAGCGGCTTGATGTCAGTTGGCAGAAGGCAGTTGGCAGAAGGCAGGTAGAAGAAAGCATGCTGCTCAGGTTTTAAAACTTTCTCTGTACGAATTCGCTTGCCAAGCGAACCTCCAGGAGGAATGAAACTGAGGCCAACATCAACATCCCCATCGTGGTGATGAAAAGAGGTGCAACGATTGCGGTGAGGTTCACTTGCGTGATCACACTCATAAACATCGCTGAAACCACGATGGAAAGGAGGAGGGTGGCGCAGGTGAGTAGCCAGATCGCGCGAAGAATATGTTGCATTCGCCGCTTGCAATGCTTGCGATCAATATCATCTGCTCTGGCATCTGATTCGCTCAGTCGGCGTGAGTGATCAGCAACGCGGGCGAGCCTGGTGGACAGCACATTGAGCAGGGCCCCGATTCCAGCGAGCAAAAACACCGGCGACACCGAGAGCTGAATGGCCTTGGACAGGCTTTCAGGATGCAAGTTTGTGAATTCCAAGGGCGGGTGAGTCCGTTAGGTGGTGTCAGCAATCCGGTAGACAGGAGCCTCTGTGGACGCAGTTCGATGTTGTGGCTCAAACGTTGGAACTTTATTGAGCGGGCTCGTCTAGAGCGGGAGCTTTGGGATGCATTCGAGGCCAAGGAGGATATCGAGGCCATGGTGAATGGGCTCAAGGCCCGTATCGAAGCTGCCGATCCCAGCGACCCTGAGCTTGGCGATCAAAACTTCCGTCTGGAGGTCTGGATCACCACGATGGAAAGGATCCGCAAAATTGAAGCCATGATGGCTGGAAAGGAGCGCTAGATCGTTTTCCAATCGGTGAGTCCACCTGGCTTGTCGATCAGCTCAATGCCTTGGTCGCTGAGGGCCTGGCGGATGCGATCGGCTTCTTGATAGTTCTTGGCCTGTTTCGCTGCTTTGCGATCGGCAATGGCCAGTTCAATCGCCTGCGCATCCACTTGGCCGTGTTCAGAGGGTGGTGACTGATCGGTTTCGCTGCGGAAACCAAGCACGGCGGCCAGTTCGCGCAACACCATCCAGCGCGCGTGCAGTTCGTTGAGCTCGGCGGCTGGCTGGTCAGGCTGGTCGCCGCGATCGAGGCGGTTGGTTAAGCCCCTCAGCGGACGAGCGAGATCAAACAGCACGGCCAAGGCGCCGGAGCTGTTGAGGTCATCGTCCATGGCGGCGATGAACCGTTGCTTGAAGGCTTCAAAGGGTCCATCGGCGCTCAGTTCAGCGCGAACCGCTTCACCGCTCAGGAGCAACTGATCGCTCCATCCCAAAGCGGCAGCATGGGTTTCGCCCAACTTGAGGGCGGAATTCAACCCCTTCCATCCAGTGGTTGCTGCCTCCAGCGCTTCCGGGGTGAAGTCCAGAGGCTTGCGGTAGTGGGCCTGCAAAACAAACAGACGCAGGGCCATCGCCGAGAGGCCGCTGTCTAAAAGTGCGCGAATGGTGGTGAAGTTGCCCAGGGATTTGCTCATCTTTTCTCCCCCCACATTCACCATGCCGTTGTGCAGCCAAACCCGAGCGAGTTCGGATCCCGTGGCCGCTTCCGACTGGGCGATTTCATTTTCGTGATGGGGGAACACCAAATCGGCTCCGCCGAGATGGATATCGATGGTGTCGCCCAGTTCTTCACGCACCATCGCCGAACATTCGATGTGCCAGCCAGGGCGTCCCTCGCCCCAAGGGGATGGAAAGCTGGGTTCATCCGCTTTGGCCCGTTTCCAAAGGGCGAAATCAAAGGGGTGTCGCTTTCGTGCTTCTTCCGCATCGGCGACGCGACCCGCAGCATTCTCTTGCTGCTCACTGAGGTCTCGGCCGCTGAGCTTCCCATATCCCGCGTGCTTCATCACGGCGAAATAGACATCGCCATCGGCTGAGTAGGCCGCCCCTTTGGCTTCAAGCTCTGCGATTAAGCCACGGATGCTGTCCAGACAACGGGTGGCACGGGGCATGCGGTCGGGGCGCAAGATCCCAAGAGCATCCATGTCTTGATGGAAGGCTTCGATGTTGCGCTCGCTCACCTCATCCATCGATGAGGATTCTTCAGCAGCGCGCTTGAGGATTTTGTCGTCAATGTCGGTGAAGTTTTGAACGAACGTCACCGCGTAGCCGCGCCAGATCAAATAGCGACGTAAGACATCCCAGTTGATGTAGCTGCGGGCATGCCCGAGATGGCAGAGGTCATAGACCGTGACCCCACAGCAATAAATGCTGACCTCTCCTGGCTTCAGTGGGAGAAAGGGTTCCGTGCGGCGGGTGATGGTGTTGGTAAACCGCAGGGAAGACATCAGGCTCAAAAAGGGGGATCAAATCACGGTTCATGCCTGACTGCGCAGTTCAAAAACCTTTGATGGATGGTAGATCCGAGCTGGTATTGCCCCTTTTTTTGCGCTGGACGGAAAAACCAAGCGTGGTTTGCGCTCAACTCTTCAACACTCCAATGCATTGCTATTGAAACCATAGAAAAATTAGTTTTAGAGGCTGCGTTGTGAAAACCGATATCTCGACATTGATTGGCAGATGAGATGTATGCCTGTTGGTCACAGGCCCAGCCATACGATCGATACGACGTTGTTGTTGGCGACCGAGGATAGGCAGGGGATGCTGATGGTGGATCTAAGTCTTAAATCCAAGGTTTAAGTCTAATACTTGAATCCAAGGTTTAAAATAATGCTGAAATGAGTTCATATTGCGCGCGCTCGTTGTATCTCTGTGGAAAGAATGTTGGTTTGATCAAGCCAATGTCGCTAAGCCTGAAGGATCCATGCTTGTCGCGGGCTGCTTGCTTGTTGCTCTTGCAGCCCTGGATTGTGGCAACGGTTTGTGTCGGTGACTTGCCTTGGCGTTGCGATGAATTATCTGGTTGCCATCTTTTATTGGAAAATTAATTTGTTAGAGAGGATATTTGATGTCACTAGCGATTTTCGCTTTGATGTTTACTTGTTTTGTTGATGTGATGGGTCAAGGCCTTGCCTTCCCCATTTTTGCTGCTTTGTTGATGCAGCCCAATGCTGGCTTCCTTCCAACTGGTGTTTCGCAGTCACAGGGTGCTCTTCTCTATGGAATAGCGATTGGAACATTCTTTCTGACCTGGTTTTTTGGATCGATTTATGTTTCAAGGCTGTCAGACAGCATTGGTCGTAAGACGGGAATCCTGATTTGTTTGATTGGTGCCATTGCCGGTTATGCCATTGCAGCGGTGGCTCTGATTTCACATAATTACACTCTTTTGGTGGTCTCTCGGGGGGTGACTGGCTTCACTGCTGGAGCTCAACCGATTGCTGCTGCAGCGATGATTGATCTTGCTAAAAGTGATCGAGAAAGTGCACGTAATTTAGGACTAACAACGGTTGGTATGAGCTTTGGTCTTGTGGTGGGCCCCATTATTGGAGGACTTTTCTCCGATAAGGATCTTCTTGGTGGCCTGGCATCCTCACATTTGCCATTTCTGATTGGTGGCTTGTTGTGTTTTGTGGGGTTGATGCTTGTTTTCTTTGGTTTTGAAGATGTCAAGACGGAGACCAGTCCGATGGATGCCAATCCAGTGGTGGTGTTCAAGTTATTAGCGGATGCCCTTAATCGAGAGTCTGTTCGACGCGTTTCAACGGCGTTCTTTCCCTATATGTTGTGCGTCTTAGGCCTCTATGTGTTTGTGTCGGCCAACCTATCTACACGGTTTGGCTATGGAGCGACAGGCTCCAGTATTGGAATGTTCTTGATGGGGATTGGCTTGATTGGGTCCAGCAGTCTCCTCGTGGAACCTTTGAATGCACGGTTTTCAAAACGGACGATTATGGCGAGTTGCACAGTTTTGTTTTGTGGTTGTGTGACGGCATTCTTGTTCGTTCCCTCTGGGCCTCTGGCCTTGGCAATCATGCTGCCTTCAGGGGTCTTGCATGGTATTGGCTATCCAACAATGTTGACAGGCTTCTCTGAGTCTGTTTCCAAAGAAGAGCAGGGCTGGGTGATGGGTTTTGCCACATCACTCTTTACCCTCGCTGCCGCAATTGTTTCCTTCTTTGGCGGTCAATTGATTGCTTCGAGTGGACCACAAGCACCGTTTCAATTTGCAATTGTCTGCGGTGGAGTGGCCATCATTGCCTTGGCGGCGAATTGGAAAAATGCCCCTCACTTAAATAAGGTGATGTCATAACGGTTGGCCAAGGTTGATCGTCAATTATTTGCATTCCATCCAGTTTGCTCCGCTGCCTGTTTCCACCTCCAAAGGAACAGATAGATGGATGGCATTTTTCATGGTTTCCACCACGAGCTCCTGAACAACGGCAAGTCCCTCGGGTTCCGTTTCGAGCACCAGTTCATCATGCACTTGTAGAAGAAGCCTGGCTGGCAGGTTTTTGCTTTCAAGTTCTGCTTGAAGCTGCACCATCGCCAATTTGATGATGTCGGCACTCGAGCCCTGGATCGGAGCATTGGCCGCGGCGCGCAGTTGCTGTGCTTCCATCCCGCCGCGACGCGCCACCTCCAAATTGATCTCGAGGGGATCCATTCCCTTGAGGCGGCCGAGCCCATTGCGATCGAAGTGAAAAGGTCTCCTGCGCCCCAAAAGGGTTTCCACGTAGCCCTGACTGAGGGCGAGACGTTCCTGCAATTCAAGGTATGCAAACACCTTGGGATAGCGCTCTTTGTATTTGCTCAAAAAGTCTTTGGCTTCGCTTTGGCTGACACCTGTTTCGCGTGCAAAGCGTTGGGCGCCCATGCCGTAAATCACGCCGAAATTGATGGTTTTGCCTAAACGTCGTTCATCGGCCGACACCTCGTCTTTGTCGAGGAGCAAGCGAGCGGTGAGAGCGTGGACATCGTCTCCGTCGCGGTAAGCCTGGAGCAGCACTTCTTCTCCGGATAGGTGCGTGAGAATGCGCAGTTCGATTTGCGAATAGTCGGCACTGAGCAGTTGCCAGCCCTCTTGGGGCAAAAAGGCCTTGCGGATTCGCCTCGAAAATTCAGTGCGTACAGGGATGTTTTGCAGATTGGGGTTGCTGCTGCTGAGCCGACCTGTCGCCGTGACCGCTTGGTTGAAGTCGGTATGGACCCGTCCGGTTTCTGCTTCCACCAGTTGGGGCAGCGCATCCACATAGGTGCTCTTTAATTTGCTCAGCACCCGGTGTTCAAGCACCAGGGGCACCACGGGGTGATCTTGTTCGAGTTTTTCAAGCACGGTGGCATCGGTGCTGTACCCGGTTTTGGTGCGCCGCGATTTTTTGCGGTCCAGCCCGAGGGTGTTGAACAGCAAGTCGCCGAGTTGCTTGGGGGATGCCAGGTTGAAGTCAAGCCCTGCAGCCTCTTTTGCGCTTGCCTCAAGTCGTTCCAGGTTGGCTCCGATTTCGGAGGAGAGCGCTTTGAGATAGGGCACATCAATGCGAATCCCCGTGGCCTCCATCACGGCCAAGACCGGCTCAAGGGGCAACTCCACCTTGCTAAGCAATTCGGGAAGCTGAGGGCCTAATGCCTCCAGTTGTTGCTTGAGGTCGATGGCAAGTTTGCGGGTGAGATGCACATCCATGCCGCAGTACTGAGCGGCTTGTTCGAGGGGCACTTCGGAGAAATTGCTGGCCTTGCCGTCCTTGGCTTTTCCCACCAGATCGCTGAACAGGGTGGGATGAATGCCGTAATCCCGCTGGGCCATCACATCCAGGCCATGTTTTGCTGCCGCATCCCTGAGGTAATCAGCCAGCAGGGTGTCCATGACAACGCCTGCCAGCGGTAAGCCGTGTCGCAACAGAATCAGCCGGTCGTATTTGGCGTTCTGAAGGGCTTTGGGGTGCTCACCACTGGCAAGCCAAGGCGCAAACGCTTGCAGCACCGTTTCCAGTGGAAGTTGCTCTGGGATGGGATCGCCTTGATGACTCACCGGGATGTAGGCCAGATCACCAGGGTTCGCTCCCCAGCAAACGCCAATGCCCACGAGCTGAGCTCGGAAGGGATTGAGATCGGTGGTTTCGGTGTCGAGGGCCACGGGGGCCAGTGGATCGCGGCAGTTCTTTAACTGCGTGAGCAGGGACTTGAGTTGATCCTGGGTCTGAATGACGTCTGGCTGTAAGACCGGTTGGGTTTGGCTGGAATCAGCGGCGGATGTTGCTTCGGCCCCTTCTGTTGTTGTGGCCTTGGCCTTGATGGTGCGTGGCTCCTCCGCGGAGGCGAGCAGGTGGGCATTGGCAGCTAATCCACCACTGGAAAAGGTGGCGACAAAGTTGGGGACCTGGCGGATCAGGCTGTTCAGCTCTAACTCTTCAAGACGCTGACTGAGGCCATCACCGTCCACGCTGCCCAGCTCCAGTTTGGGCTCCTCCGGGAGGGGAATGTCCACCAGGATTTCCGCCAGGTGCCTCGACAGGTAGGCATTGTCTTTGTCGTTGGCAAGCTTGCCTTTCAGCGCCCCTTTGATCGCGCCTCGGCTCGCTTTGGGGCCCTCCTCTTCCACCTCGGCCAGGGTCCGATACACGCCATCAAGATCGTTGTTGTCTTTCAGCAGGCTGATCGCTGTTTTCGGACCCACGCCCTTCACGCCAGGGATGTTGTCGGAGCTATCTCCGGTGAGAGCCTTGAGATCCACCACCTTGGTGGGAGCCACGCCGAGCTTGGCTTGGACGCCAGCTTCATCGATCAAGGTGGGGCCACTGCTCTTGGCGTAGGGACCGCCACCCATATAAAGGACAGCGATGTTGCGACTGTCGTCCACCAGTTGGAAGAGGTCGCGATCGCCGCTGAGAATGCGCACACTCCATCCCTCTGCGGCTGCGCGGTTGGCCAATGTGCCGAGCACATCGTCGGCTTCAAAGCCTGGCGCCAGACAGAGGGGCAGCTGGAGCTGCGTCTTCAGAATGTCTTGGAGCTGCTCAAGGTCTTGGAAGAAGTGATCCGGGGCGACGTCGCGATGGGCCTTGTAGTTGGGGTCGGCCTTATGGCGGAAGGTGGGTTCGGCCGTATCGAAGGCGATCGTCACACTGTTGGGTTTCAGCCCTTTGCAGTTGTCGAGTAAGGCCTTGAGAAACCCATAGGTCACGCTCGTTGGCGTTCCGTCTTTGGTGGCCAGTCCGCCCTCCCCGCCCTTGCTGAAGGCGTAAAAACTGCGGAACGCCAGTGAGTGTCCGTCCACCAGCAGGAGCAGGGGTTGATCGGAGTTGGAGCTCATGGGTTTCGGCGGGGGTGGGCTGGATTAGTCGCGCTGTTTTGCCCAGGGCGGCAAGTCGATGAACACCCGGGTTCCCGGTTTCACTCCGGAGAGAATCGCACTCTGGCTGCCACCGCTGGAGCCCAGTTCGATGGTCTGGAAGGTGGGTTGATCGTTTTTGCCCACCAGCAACACGCCCGGTTTGCCGTCTTCGGTCACGATCGCCACGGTTGGTACCAGGGTGCTCGCTGCGGTGCGACCGGTTTGAAAATTCACGTCCGCGGTCATGCCGATGCGCAGGAAGGGAGGCGGATCGAGAAGGGTGAGTTCCACCTCAAACGAAATCACGTTGTTGGTTTTCTCGGCACGCGGGGCGATGTCGCGCACTTCAGCGGCAAAGCTTTGATCGGGGTAGGCCTCAACCCGCACGTTGGCAACCTGGCCGATTTTGATCCTGCCGATATCACTTTCCGGCACTTTTGCGGTGACCTCTAGGCCCTGGGAGAGCTCAACGATCGATGAGCTGGTTGCTCCCGCTGAGGAGGATGCTGCTGTGGTGGGTGTCACGAAGGAGCCGGGTTCGGCATAGCGCTCAGTGATCACTCCGCTGAAAGGGGCCCTGATCAAGAGTTCGCCACCCTCCACATCCCGTTGTTGGACTCTTTCTTGGGCTGCTTCAAAGTTGGCTTTGCTGATCAGATAACTGGCTTGAAAGTCATCGCGATCGGCTTCGCTAATCGCACCATTGTTAAACAGCTTGCGACGGCGCAGATAGTCGGCGGTTTTGGCTTCGTAGTCGGCTTTGGCTTGACGTTCCAAGGCCTTGAGCTCATCCATTCGGTCTTGAAAGTCTCCGCTATCCATGCGGGCAACCACCTGCCCTTTCTCCACGCGGTCTCCTTCGTCAACGAGCAAGGCTTCGAGCAAACCCTGACGTCTTGGACTCACGTTGACCCGGCGAATCGCCTCTAACTCTCCGCTCGCAGTGATCACACCGGGAAGCGATCCACGGGTGGCTTCAACGGTGTAGTCGGAGAGGTCACGGCCTCCGCTGCGATTGTTGTTCAGCGTCCAAATCAAACTTCCGCCGCCCAGAAGTGCTGCGGCCACGCCAGCGATCAGCAAGCGTTTGCGTCGTCGTCGATTGCTGCTGAGGCGGGTAAGAGAGGTCAAGTCATGGTCCTTGGCGAGTACTGGGGTTTGCCGTTGTTGGCTGACCATGACACCGCCTGTATCAGAACTTCACACACAGTCTCGCTTGTGTCCTGATGAAACGACGCGTGAACTGGAAATTTGCACGGATCAGTCACGTATTAGAAGCGTAGGCGTGTGCTTATTGAGGTTTGTGGCTGTAGAGGCTGTTGAGGGCCGGTGGATAGATTTGCCCACATGCTTAAAGCTGGAATCGTCGGGTTGCCCAATGTCGGCAAATCCACCTTGTTCAATGCCCTCGTGGCCAACGCGCAGGCGCAAGCTGCGAACTTTCCGTTTTGCACGATTGAGCCGAATGTGGGCACGGTGGCGGTCCCTGATGATCGCCTCCAGAAGCTTTCTGACCTCAGTCAGAGCAAAGAGATCATCCCTACACGAATGGAGTTCGTGGACATCGCCGGTTTGGTGAAGGGCGCCAGTCAGGGCGAAGGCTTGGGAAATAAGTTTCTGTCAAATATTCGTGAGGTCGACGCGATTGTTCATGTGGTGCGTTGCTTTGAAGACGACGACGTCATTCACGTGTCTGGATCGGTGGGACCTGCTCGCGATGCAGAGGTGATCAATCTTGAGCTTGGCTTGGCCGATCTCTCTCAGATCGAGAAGCGGCGTGAGCGGTTGAAGAAGCAAATGCGTACGAGCAAAGAAGCGCAGGTAGAAGACGAGGCTCTTGCACGCATTCAAGAGGTGCTCGAAGCCGGAGGCGCCGCACGCAGCATTGAGCTAACGGATGAAGAAGCTTTGATGATCAAGCCGCTTGGACTGCTCACTGCCAAGCCAATCATTTATGCCACCAATGTGAGCGAAGACGACCTGGCTGCGGGCAATGGCTACTGCGACGAAGTCGCAGCCCTTGCAGAGAAAGAAGGTGCTGAGTCTGTGCGCATTTCAGCGCAGGTGGAGGCCGAGCTGGTGGAGTTGGGCGAAGAAGAATGTGCTGATTATCTGGAAGGCCTTGGCGTGAGTGAAGGAGGCTTGCGCAGTCTCATTCGTGCCACCTATCGCTTGTTGGGATTACGCACCTACTTCACAACTGGTGAAAAGGAAACGCGGGCTTGGACATTCCGAGCTGGTATGACGGCACCGCAAACAGCAGGGGTGATTCACACTGATTTTGAGCGTGGATTCATCCGTGCACAAACCATCGGTTGGGAGAAGTTGCTGGAGGCAGGCTCACTTCCTGAAGCTCGAAATAAGGGCTGGTTGCGTAGTGAAGGGAAGGACTATTTGGTGGCTGAGGGTGATGTGATGGAATTTTTGTTTAATGTTTAATTGATCGTTGTATAGTCGACTTGGGAGAAATAGTTAATCAGTAGGAGAGGTATAAGCAAAAAGTCGCTGAGAGTGATTTTGCTCGCGTGTTTAAATTCTAAAATTGAAAATTGCCAAGTTTTGTTTTTAGCGTCGTAAGGAGAAAGTTTCTAGTTCACGGACTTAATCTTCTTGATGAGGTTTCCTCTGACAAGTCTCTCCGACTTTGCTCTTTTGTTTGAAAGGACGCCATTTTAGATCCCAGATTTTCGACCTACCTGCTGACCAAGACTCTGTAAGAAAAGAGGGAGGTGACGTTTCTGTCTTTAAATTGGCAATTAATTTTTCTGATTAAAAAGTTCTTCTGAGTGTTTCTCAAAGAGCTTCAATGGCTTCCATCGCTGGAACAAATTGATCGCTGTCTTGATTAAAGTCTGTGCATTCTTTGTTCATGGCTTCACTTACCAGCTTGATGGTTTGTGTTGCTTGGGGAGACTTTAACCAGTCCTTTTGCGACTCCCAATGATTGTTTTTAAGCGCAGCTTCCACGATCAAATCAGCACGCTTTTGGCTGTAGTCGGCGTGGATCACCTTGCAGGCTGCGTAAGCCGATTGACCCACGAGACCTCGACGCATGCTTTGCACAGACGTTTCGGTTGTCTGGGCGTGTGCCCCACTCCAAAGGATTGATTGACTCAGCATCCAACCAAGGCTGATCCAGAGCAAATGTCTGCGGGGCATCATCGGCTTACGCGTAGTTCGCGTTGAAAGTCTCGCCTGTAGCCATCGGGATGGCGAGGTCCTCTCTCCATTCGCTCAATGGTTTCTCCCAGCCTTCCTCCCAACGCTGCAACACGAGGGGCTTGGCCTGCAGGCCGACGCGCTGTCCGTGTGCAATGGCTCGACTGATGGCTTCGTGTTCTGCTGGTTGAAAACGGAAGGCCTTAAAACTGGCCAATAGATTGAGAAGCACGTAGGCGGGGAAGCCAATCTGAGTGGCGGTGATCGCCAACACAGCTGATTCCCCTTGCGCTTGGGTGTTGAGCCCGGCGATCACGTGATGAATGTCATGGGTGGTGGCGATGCGTTGGGTGAGCCAGAGCGCTTCTGTGCTGGTGTCTCGGGGTCGGAAAAAGTCGGCGTCGTAATTCAAGCGGCGAATCATTCCCGCATAGGCACGCCCCAGTGTTCCTTCCGGAAGCAACTCCAGCGTCTCAATGTTTGGTTGAAAGGCTGGGAAGCGTTGCTCCATCATTTCGGTACCGCCCGGCAACGCCTTAAAGCGTGCGATGGAAACCTGCATCGCTTCACTGTCGAGGAAGTTGTCGATGAGGTCTCCTACCCCATGGAGCCCTCCCTCGGTGGATGCAATCTCGCGCAGGATGCGCAAATTTTTAATGGAGCGCAGCAGTTCTCTGGTTCGTGTCATCTAACGCTTCTTCAATGGGGCTTCCGCTCAAATTTGGCTTGTAGCGGGGTCGGACGGCCTTCAACAGTGGGACCACTAACAAGCAGGTGCCGGCCATCAACAACCAAAGCACCAAGCCATGACCCTGTTGGTCTAAGAGGGCACCCGCTAGGAGAGGTGCTGCGATGGCACTGATCGCAAAGCACTGCGAGAACAAGGCCATGGCTAAACCGCGATGTTGCAGGGGTGTCTCTTCCACCATGGCTTCTGCGGCCGTTGGTAAAAAAGCAGCCTCCCCAAAGGCGATCGGAACCATCGCAAGGGCAATCAGGCTGCTGCCTCCGGCCCAAAGCGATGATCCAGCCAGTAAAAGGCAGCCTGTGATGAAGCCAAGCAAGCCCATTCCTAAGCCAAAACGCAGACTGCGCTTTGCCACCCAGTTGCCGATGGGCCACTGAAGCACCATCAACAGAAGAAGCTGCCAAGCGATTAAGCCGCCGCTGGAGGCTTCGCTGAGTGGTGCGCGGGCAAGCCCTCCACGCACCATGTCGAGGGGAAGAGCGCTCTGCATCAATGAAACGATTCCTGTGGCAATCACGCTCACAATCAGCACTGGAATCAGGGGCAGAAGCCAGCGCCAATCAGCTTCTTGGGCCGATTTGGCTTCCGCTTCAGCATTCAATTCATGGTTGTTGCTTGCTGCGGTGCTGGGATGCAGCAGCGCAGCCCTTCCGTCCGGTAGGGGCGTGAGCAACAACACCACCAGCATGCTCAGCACGGCCGCAGCTTCCACCGCGTAAACCATCCGGATCATCTCCATGGCGGTCAACACCGCACCCAATAAGGCGCCAGCGGCAACGCCTAAGGCGTCAGCGCTGCGAGCGAGAGCGTATCCACGGCTGGACGTGAAACCGCTGCAGCTCAAGGGAACGGCCAATTCAATCGCTGGGAAGTAGAGGCCGGCCGCCACCCCGATCAGCAACTGTCCAACGAGGTAGCCGTTGAAGCCTGTGGCCTGAAACAGCACCAAGTCCGCCATCAAGGCGAGCAGGGCAGCGGCTCGGACTGGCCATGAGCAGGTCAGACCGCGGTCCAGCAAGACGCCACTCAACAGCCTTGCCACCGTGCCGATCAAGGCAGAGGCCGCCAATCCTTGGCTCACTTGCACTGCCGTAAAGCTCGCCTGGTGAAACACGATCGGTGTCAGATAGATGACACCACCTGCTCCAAACGAAGCGAGCAGGCGAATAAACGCCACTTCTTGCAAAGGTGCGGGAAACTGGTTCCACCAGTGAACTGGTCTTGGCCTTGCGAAGACGCTCAACAGGACTGCGATTAGCTGCAGGTTGTGTGTGCAGTCTGCTGTTTTTTGGCGTATCACCGCGTCCGTTGTGGGCTGCTTCTCAGCTGGAAGTGCAGATCGATGGCACGGTGATTCCGTTCTCCATTGGCGATTTAGCAAAATGGGCCCGCTCAGATGGACGCCACCGTTCCGAGCTCAGCACTTGGTTTTCGCTGTTAGAGCCCGAGAGTCGCGCAGGGGTTTTGGAGCTGCTGCAGGCTCCTGTGATCCTTGATCGCAGCATGGCTCGCCAGCTGTTGAACAGCTGGGCCGGCCGGCAATTGTTGGATCAAGTGTCTGATTTAGTGCGGGTGGACGATGACACCGAGGGGGTGATCGTTCGTCAAACGATCAACGAACTTTTAACCCGACAGCAGCAGGTCTCCAGCCTGGATTTGCTGGAGGCCTTGCCTGCCGAAAGCGTTCGTCTTGATCTTGATCTCTTGCTCGAGCTGGCATCCAGTTGGCGGATACAACTTGAGCGCCAACAAAACCTGGTGCGCAGCCTGGATCGCTTCCCCGTGACGGCCTCAGCCTCTGATCGTGCTGGGGTCTCCAGCCAAGATTTTGATCCGTTGTTGGAACCGCGCTTGATGTCCTTGGCGGTCAGCCATCGCGAGGAGCCATTGGAATTTCAGCTTTGGTTGCCTGTGGAGGGGGCCCCAAAGCGTGAGCAGTGGCTGGTGCTGATGCCTGGATTAGGCGGCAGCCCAGATCATTTTCGTTGGCTTGGCCGCGGCCTCAGTCGTCGCGGCTGGGCCGTCTTGGTGCCAGCTCACCCTGGCAGCGATGACGAAGCGGTCCAGGCGCTCTTAGAGGGGCGTCTTCCCCCTCCAGGGGCGGAAGTGCTTCCCGCTCGGCTTCAGGATCTTGATGCTTTGCTCAAGGCCCGCGATCAGGGGGTGTTTCAGGTTCCCGGTGAACGTTTGGTCCTCGCTGGCCACTCCCTGGGTGCCTTTAGTGCTCTGCTGTCAACAGGTGCCAGGCCGGCTCCAGGTCTTGCGCGTCGTTGCTCGTCAGCGTTGGGTGATTTGCCGCTCAGCAACTTGTCGCGCCTTTTGCAGTGTCAGTTGGTGGATGTGTCTTTGCCACAGCAGGTGGCACCCCCTGCGTTGTCGGCTGTGATCGGCTTCAACAGTTTTGGCAGCTTGCTCTGGCCTGCGGACTCCCTTTCCAAAACCGTCAACGTGCCTGTGTTGTTCACTGGTGGCACCCTCGATCTGATCACGCCACCGATCAGCGAACAGTTGGGCTTGTTGTTGGCGATGCCGGCCGACCCCTCGAGCCGGGTGGTGCTTGTGGAGGGTGCTAGTCATTTCTCCCCCGTGCGCGTTGAGGGGCAGAGGCAAGGCGGACAGGGCGAGGATCTCTTTCAGCTGGGAGAAGATCTGGTGGGTGTTCAGCCGCTCCAAGTGCAGGCGCTTTTGGAGCAAGAAGTTGTCCAATTCTTGGTGGAGCAAGAACAGCGCAAGGGTGCGCAGCGCTTTAAGGCCAAGACCCTGCATTTGAAGCTTGGAGAGCTTCACCTGCATCGGCTCGATCGCGAAGCGGCGTCAGCCCTGGTGCATCAGTAACGGATACGCGGATCGAGCACCGCTACCAAGAGATCAACCGCCACGCTCACCATCACGACGAGGGCGGCGATGGCTACAACGATGCCTTGGACCACCGGGTAGTCGCGTTGGTTGATGCTTTCTTGAAGGCGCATCGCAATCCCGGGCCAGGAGAAGGTCACTTCAATCAGCAGAGCTCCACCAATGAGCGATGCCACCGTGATGCCTGCAATGGTGAGCACGGGCAACAGCGCATTGGGAAGGGCATGGCGGAGCACGACTTGGGTTTCGCTTAGCCCACGGCTCCGCGCTGATTCCACATAATCGGATTTCAGGGTTCGATTCAGATTGAGGCGTAGCGCGTTCGTGAACACGCCGCTGAGGAGGAGGCCCAAGGTGCATGCGGGCAACACGAGGTGTCGAATCGTGCCTTGGAGGGCAGACCAATTGCCGCTGACCAGGCTGTCAAAGATCAGAAAACCGCTGCCCTCTGGGGGGATCAAGCTGGGAGGAAATCTGCCGCCTACGGGAAGCCAGCCGAGCATGACCGCAAACACAAGTTGGATCAGCATCGCTGCCCAAAAAGGTGGTAACGCGTAGGTGCCAATTCCGTAGAAGCGGCCTGCAAGGTCAAATTTCCCCTCGGGGCGGGCAATTCCGCTAAACCCCACGCCCAAGCCCAGAACGGCCGAGATGATCAAGGCGGTGATGCCCAATTCCAGGCTTGCGGGAAGCGTTTTGCTGATAATCGAGCGCACCGACTCGTTGTTCACCAGGGCAACGCCTAAATCGCCATGCACCAGTCCGCCGAGAAAATTGGAATATTGATGCCACAGCGATTGATCCAGTCCGAGGCTGGCGCGTAGGGCGGCCTTTGCGGCCTCTGGAGCCCTGCTGCCAAGCACCGCATCCACCGGGTCTCCAGGGGCGACGCGTAAGAGCAGAAACACCAGGCTGGCAATCAGCCAAAGCATGAGTGGAGCAAGCGCGAGTCGCGTTGCGCAATAGCGAAAAAGCTCCCTTCCCCGTGCCATCAGCGTCGCTCTCCCAGTTGGGCCAGATTCACGAGTCCGCTGCCATTAAAGGTGGGAGGGTTTAAACGAAGCTGAGACCAGGCTTTGGGAGCCACAAACCAGACCGGGATATAGGGCGTCCCCTCTGCGGCCATGGCATCCACGCTGGCCAGTTCCTCGAGCCGCGGACGGCCCTGCAGCATGTCGCTAAGGCGCAGGGCTTTTTGCAGCTTTGGTGCCGTCCAGAACGTGCCGCCATCCACGGCTTCCCCAGCCTCACAGATGTTGCCTTTCCCGCTGCTGCAACTCAGCAATGGGGAGAGATAGGCCTCAGGGTCTGGATAGGAGCCACTCCAATCAAGGATCACCGCCTCGAACGATCCTTCGCTGAGCTGTTTGTAGACGGTGGTCGACTCCACTCCGTTGAGGGTCATGTGCACGCAATCGGGGAGATCGCGATTCAGCTGAGCTTGCCAGGTGAGGGCCATTAAGCGATCGGAGGGCACGTTGGTGCGGAACGTGAAAGGCACTTGCAGACGACGACCTGTGCAGTAGCCAGCTTGTTGAAACAACGTGCGCGCTGTGGCCAGGTTGTAGGTGGGCCAGGGTTCGGTTCTGCCTCCCCGCAAACTGGGTGGAATCAGTGAGCGCAATGGCTCTCTCTGGGTGTAGCTGACTCGGGTGCTGATCAGCCGGCGATCCAAGCTATGAGCGAGTGCCCGACGCACGATTTGACGTTGCATCGGCGGGCTGTTGCTGCGCAGGGCCACGAACGTGATGTTCATGGCGGGGCCTTTGCTCTCGCGCAGAAGCTGCTTTTCAGCCCGTTGGCTTAAGGCTCGTTTTTGATCTTCATCAATGGAGTTCGACAGCAACACATCCACCTCTCCGCTGACGAGGGCTCCAAACAGTGCTGTGGAATTGCTGAGGTTGATGAGGTCCAGTCCCACATTGTTCGGCGGTTTGCCCCAGTAATGGCGGAACGGGAGTAGACGCTGTTGGGTGTTGCGAAAGCTGTTGAGAATGTATGGGCCCGTCCCGACAAAACGATCATTCAAGAATCGATCGGCATGGTCGGCGTAGGCCTTGGGAGAGACGGGAGTGAGATACGGGGATGTGAGCAGGCTTTCGATCGAGCTGGAGGGCTCCTTGAGGCGCAGGCGGATCTCGAAGGGGGTGGGGGTTTCAATCGCTGCAATGCGATTACTCAGCAAATAACGCTGTGAGCCGATGCGTAGGAAGCGATTCAGGCTGAAAGCCATCGCCTTTGCATCAAAGCGACTGCCGTCGTGGAACAGCACATCCCGGCGCAAAGGGATCGTCAGGCTGAGCCCGTCCTCACTGACTACAGGCATGGATGCGGCCAATTGGGGCTGAAGCTCCCCGCTTGTGCCTCGGATGTAGAGCGTGTCGCCGAGAGCACTGAGCACCTGAAGCACTCCTGTGGTGCTTGCCAGAGCGGGATCGAGCGAGCCAATGCGCCCGGCGCTGGCAACCGTTAGTCGGTCGCTTTGGCGTTTGGGCTGACAAGCGCTTTGGCTCAAAGCAAGGGCCAATCCGATCAACACGCTGGCCTGAAGGCTGAAGCGACGGCGATCAGTCACGCAGCGGTTCGTCAATGCAATGGCTATTCAACGCCCTCTAGGCATGATTTGTCGTCAATCGCTCTCGGAGATCGCGCTGGAAATCTGTTCAAGGGCCACTTCGAATACAGGAGATCCATCGGGCTCAAGCGGCCATTGACGGATCCAGCAACGGTCGTGGTCGTCGTCAATCCCGATCACCTGAAAGGGGCCTTCCCCAGAGCGGAGTTTGATGCAGTCCCCTTGATGCAGCGTCATGGCGGAACGAGATTTCTGCTGATCGCAGTGTGATCCGTAAGCCAGGGTCAGTTCGTTCGACATGAACGTTCGAGAGCACAGATCTGCAATTGCAGATTTGCTCTGTGATACTTCTTACAACTCTGCCCTATGCCGGGGCCGTGCTGTCGTCCGAAGTTGCGGATGTGTGGGCCTGCTCAAAGACAGCCGAGATGGGCATCCAGGCTCAGAACCTCGGGGAGAGCATCAATCGCTTGGAGTGCGGCACTCATTTGCCCGTTGCCAACAACCTGGGTGATCACAACGATTTCAGCTCCGGCGTCACTGGCTTCGAGCTGAACGATCGATTGAATCGAGACGTTGTGGTCGCCGAAGCAGCTGCCGATTTGGCCGATCACACCAGGGGCGTTTTCTGTTTTGAAACGCACATAATTGCGTTGGCTGGTCCGCTCCGTGTTCACCAGATGGCATCGCCTCCAGCTAGAGGCTGCGAGCAGGGGATCCAGATTGCCTTGGGCCGGATTGAGTTGGCGGATGCCCGCAATGTTGAGGATGTCGGCGACCACAGCTGAGGCGGTGGGCCCTGAGCCAGCGCCAGGTCCGTAGAACATCACCCTTCCGATCGGATCTCCCTCCACCAAAATCGCGTTATTCACGCCATTCACCCCCGCCAGGGGATGGTCTTTGGGGACCAGGGTGGGTTGCACGCTCACCGATAGGGGCATGGATGTGGGATTGCTCGGCTCAGGATCCATGCGTTCGGCGACCGCGAGCAGTTTCACGCCATAGCCCAATTGCGTGGCGTAATCCACATCCCTGCTTTGCAGGGTGCTGATGCCTGCCGTGGGGATGCTGTTGCGATCGATTGGCCCCCCGAAGGCGAGCCCAGAAAGAATGGCAATCTTGTCGGCGGCATCGAGCCCTTCAACGTCTGCGGCTGGGTCTGCCTCGGCATAACCCAGCTCCTGGGCCTCGCGCAGGACCGCGTTGTAATCCGCACCCTCATCAGCCATGCGGCTCAGGATGTAATTGGTGGTGCCGTTGATGATTCCACTCACGCGCTGAATGCGGTTGCTGCCGAGCGATTGCTTGAGCGGCTCGATGATCGGGATCCCGCCGCCAACAGCAGCCTCAATCAGTACATAAACACCCGCGGCCGCAGCGGCGGCTGCAATTTCTTCGCCATGCCTGGCGATTACAGATTTGTTGGCGGTGACAACCGACTTGCCGGCTGAGATCGCGCGCATAATCAGCGTGCGCGCAGGTTCGATGCCTCCCATCACCTCCACCACCACGTCCACGCCAGGGTCGTCGATGACGGCTTCTGGAGAGGTGGTGAGAAGGCTTGCGTCCAGGGCAATCGGCCGTGGGCGGTTCTGGTCTCTCACCGCAACCCGAACCAGGTCCAGATCAGCAATCAGGGGATGTCTTCCCTCTGGTGTCTGGAGAATGCTTGCCACTCCGGCACCCACAGTGCCGAGACCGAGAAGGCCGATTCCGATCCGGGTGGACATTGAACAGGTTCCGTTTGCGTCGCTAATAAAGAGACTCTATGAATCCATCGCCTCATCGGCGTTCTTAAGGGCCTGGGCCTGGGCCTGCATCGCCCGCAAAATATTCAAAAAGCCGTTAGCCCTCGAAGGGGTCAGGCTTGCTTGTAGGCCCGTGGCGGCAATGAAGGCGGGGTCTACGGCGAGGACTTGATCCGGGGTTAAATCACTCATCCCTTTGATGAGCAGGGCGAGCAACCCCTTGGTGATCAAGGCGTCGGACTCTCCTTGCCAGTGCACATGGTTGTCCTGGAGAGCGGCATGAATGAACACCTGAGACACGCAACCTTGAACCTTGCGGTCTTCGGTTTGCAGGTCTGCCGGCATCGAAGGAAGCTTTTTGGCGAGCCAGAGCACGTATTCGTAACGTTTGCGTGGGTCTGGCGTGCCGCTAAGCCGATTCGCTAGGCGGTCAAGCTCTTCGCTTCCGTATTGACTTGAAGAGCAGCAGGGTTCTGCCATGGACGGCTTCAGCGATTCAGGCTGGGTTGGCGCACCTTAACCATCAGGCCTACAAGGCCGAGCAGGGCTGGTGCCCCCAGCCAGGCCCAAAGCCCTAGGGCAGGGGTTTGGGTTGGCGTTTCCACCACCTCGTCCAGCAAGACGCTGCCCTGGCGGATCGGTAATGCCAAATAGTCGCGATGTCCGGGGCCACCATCCACCTGCAAATCCAGGACGCCTTCAACCAGGTTTGGGAGCGTTAAGACCAGTTGTCCATTGGCTCCGATCTGGCCGAGTTCATCTCCAGGTGTTCCATCAGCGTTGAGCAGGCGTACGGCAGCCCCTTCAACAGGCTCACCTGTGGAGAAGCTGCTACTCAGCTCCAATTGGCCATCGAGGTAGCGCAGGGAGCTTTCGATCCCGTGGGCCTGCACCTGCTGACCTGCCACGAGTCCCAGACCCAAAGCGGTGCATGTGACCAGCAGGCGTCGTGAAAACACGGTCATGGCAGCAGGATGACGAGATCGTCATCTTGCAGAACATTCGCTCCGCTGGCTAGCCCTGCGCAAGCTGCAGCCTTGCTCGGTGATCCAACCATCCAAGGGCTGATCCCAGGGGTCTGTGGGTAGCAAGGTGGGATGGACGCACGCTTCCGGCAGGACGGCGAACGTTGGCAGCGTTGACCATCCCGGTTGACGAAGCAAACGGTCATAACAACCGCCCCCATAGCCAAGGCGCATGCCGTTGCGATCGACCGCCAAAGCTGGAATCAGCAAGAGAGCAAGCTCGGCCGGTGGCAACGCTGGTGATGTGAGTGGAGCAGGAATGGAAAAGGCATCAGCGCGAAGCTCTTTTGGCGATGGAGCGTTTCGCCAAGGGTGATAAGTCACGCTGTAATCCCCTGCTGTTGCAGGCAGGGCTAGCGCTGCGGGCTGAAGTTCGGCCAGAGGGCGTAAATCAGGTTCCCCTGAAAGGGGCCAAGTGATTCCGATGGCTCCTTGGCACTGAGCGGGGTCTTGGGCGTTTAAGTGGGCAAGCACGCTTTGAACCAGTGAGGCATTCAGCCCTGGCATTAGCGCATGGCGCACGCGGCGGTAGGTCGACCTCAGGGCCTGTTTATCCATGGGTTTGCTTCGCTGAATGCGATGCACTTGTGCAACCACTGTGCAGTCACAGTGCAGTCACTGTGCAACCACATTGTGAGAACGATGGGGTTGAGCCGTTTGCTGGGCTCGAGAGGGTCCTGCCTGATGTACCTTCGCGTTCATAAAAACCAGGACGGATGAAAAAGTTAAAAATTTGGCTGAGCCAGCTCAATGCCTATGCCAACAAGCATCTTCAGACCTGGGAGATAGAGAGAAAGCGCTAAAGAACGGCGGCTTTGATGCCTTGATCGTTGAATCCCAGGGTGATCTTTCCTGCTGCGCCTTCGTCTTGTCTAAAACGTGGATAACCCCCTGAGTTGACTAATGAGAGCGGTTCTCTTTTTTGCTTCCTTGCTGATGGCCTTCCCTGTTGCAGCTGAGGAGAAGGGCCGTTCAACTGCGCAGGGCGTTAATCAACAGATGGCGACGGCTCAAGCGATGCGAGGTGTTCCCAAGGGGGCAACAGTTGTGGATACCACCTGCAAAGAATTTGCTGTTGGTGCCTTTACCTATCGGTTCCAATGCACAGTCCATTGGGCTCAATAATCGGCGCCGCTTGCACGTCCCTTCTTGATTCCAGCCTGGGCTGTTTGGCACTTCCAAGAGATGCCAACCCTCTCAGCATGTTGTTACATTCCTCATCGCTGATCACGCCCTTGTACGTGGGCTTCGTCTCGCTGATGTCTCTCTAAAGCAATCAAGCTGCACGAGCGATTTTAAGGATCTAGTAAAGAGTTTTGAACGTGGGAAAGCCAGGCCAACCCATTGAAGCGGCTGTCTTGACCCCGTTCATGTACCCGATCTCACAACAACAACGATGCAAGCGTGGAGCGCAATGCAACTCAGAGGAAGGAGACTTTGCCGGAGGCAATATCGAAATACCCGGCCTCGATTTGAAGCTGTCCCGCTTGAACGGCGTTGGCCAAAACATCGCTGCGAGTCGTGAGCTGTTGAGCGGTTGCTTGGGCGTTTGTCTTGATGGCGCTCATTAAGGTGTCGCCTGGAACCAGGTTGGCTTGAATCGGTTTGATGAGCTGATCGAACAGTGGCGTGAGTGAATGATTCGCGCGAGCGGCTCGAACAGCGCCACAATTGCTGTGGCCTAATACCAAGATCAAGGGCGTTTTTAAGACTGCAACGCCAAACTCGAGCGAGGCGATTCCCTCGTCAAAAGGTGTGTTTCCTGCGCTGCGGACGACAAACAAATCACCAGCCGCCGCATCGAAAATCCATTCCGGAGCAACTCTGGAGTCGGCACAGCTGATGATCGAAGCCCAAGGGGATTGAGACTCTTCCAGAACGCTCGCCGGAAGGAAGCAATGGTCTAACCAGAGGTTGGACATCACTCGGGCACGTTCATTCGAATCCGTTGCCTTGTTTTTTGCTTGCCAAGCGTCCGCAAACCGGGCATTTCCATCGATCAGGGCCGTGAGTGGATCCTTTGGGCGGCAAGATCGGGCCGATTCCTTCGATGATGGAGCGGCTGCTTCGGCCTTGGCAGGGTGGATGAATGGCAGTGCTGCCGCGAGACCAAATGCGTTCAGGCCGCTGCGAAACAGAAACGAGCGTCGATTGAGTGTCACGAAACCTGCTTGTCGTGAAAACTGATGTCGTTCACACCTGCTCTAGGGAGAGCAAGTAGCGATTGGCCTTGAAGATCGAGGTGGAAAGAGCGGATCAAGCGGTGCTGATCAAGTGCCAAAAACGATGGTACGCAAACGTGAGGCAGGGCTCTCAATCCAATCACAAGTTTTGAAGTGCTGCAGTCGCACTCATTCCAAGCTGTGAACCCGTTTGTAAGCGATAGGACGTTCATGCGATCGACCAACGCCACAGATCAGTCTGTGCGATCCCTTCTTCAATCTCTTTATGATCAGAACAGATTTGGGTCGTTGTTCCATCCGTTCACTGGCTGTTGTCTAATCGATTCCGATCACGAGCTCTCTCACAGATGTAGGGGACTTTTAGATCGATTCCGCGGCCAGATACAGCGAGCCAGCAAATCCATCGCGTCGTTTTCGATCACCCCACAGACATTTCAGATCCCCCCGTGTTTCCTTGTGATAGAGATCTTCTGCTAGCTGCACAAGATTTCCGCCGGTCTGCAAATAGTCATCGGCGCTTTCGTATCCATTGTTTTGAAGCCACTGCACGGTGAGGTGGATAGCAGTTTCTTCGACCCTGGTCATTGTGCCTTCACGTCATCTTGACGTTCTACTCGGCTGATCACGTCAGTGCTTGGCAATAAAAAACCCCGCCGAGGGCGGGGCTTAACTCAAGGATTGGGAAAACGAATCACTCGTCGCCTTCTTCCTCACCACCCACAGGGATGAGGCGAATAGCTTTTTTGCCAAGCTTGATGGTGAATTCATCACCAACTTGGAGATCGAGCATGGCTGTATAAGCCTTGCCGATCAGCAGATTGCCGTTGCCTTGAACTGTTGCGATGTAAGAAAGCTTGCGTCCGCCTTTACCAACACCAGCATTTCCGCCACCAAGGTCAATGCCCTTGGCATTGAGGAGAGCCTCATAAAAGGCGGTGAAATTGACCCGATCACTGCCGTCTTTCTTTTTGGAGACGTAGCCACAAGCTGTGGCGAGATCAGTCTTGGATACATCGCCCAGGTCTTTGACCTTGGTGAGCAGTTCGGATCCGGTAAGCATTTGAAACTTGCGTTTCACTATTACTAACAAACTCCATGCCTACTAGTCAACTATTTGCTCATATCAGTTGTTTTCCCTCTTGCCTCCTTCTCTGGCAGGAAAGGATTCCGATTCGATAGTTCTTCATACTGAGGGATGCTTTGACCAACTTTTTCTAGTTGCTGCAGGGCTTTTGCGCTGATGCGGATAATGTTGCTTTACCAGAACAGAGTCAGGAGGTGCTCTTCATTTTGTTTCTGGGCTCATTTGCTTCCTGATCCAGCGGCATGCCTTATATCCTGATCCTGTGGAGCTGATGTCTTCGTTCCTGACGCTGAAGATCCATCGGATAAACGAGCTCGATGAATGGTTTTGCTTTGAGTTGGACTAGCAAGAAGGTTGTCAATGTGTGGGCTGCCTCGGTTGTGCTCAGTTGACCTCCTGTTGTTACCGACTGCTCCGCAGCCGTTTGCTTTCCAGCTCTCAATCCATTTTGAGGTTGTAGCTCTCCAGTCCAGTGCACGTCTATGGATTGGGTAGGCCCCCAGAATCCATGGCTAAGGGCTTGTGTATCTGAGTAGTAAAGACAGGGCAGCACTAAGTCAGCCTCTTCTGCCTCCAAGGTCAATCTTGATGGGCTGAGGTTTGTGCGACTGCTTCATCCATTTCCTCAACAGCGAGATGAGATCGTGCTTCTCGGCTCTGAGGCTGTGTGGAGGTTGCTTGAGGAATTAATGGCTTTCGATTTTTACTCAGCGAGTGGATTTTCAGATTTTGTCGCTTTCGAGCGCCCGCTGTTTGAGTAAGCATCAGCTGAGTGCGCCGACTGTGCCGCTTCATCACATCCAATGCCATGAAGTCTGCGCAGCGTTTTAGCTGTTTCTGGACAATGATCAGCAATGTGCTGACCTCTATGTGATAGAGGTCTCAAATCAAGTCCATGCTGGATGGTGAGCGCCTGAAGATGCTGTTGGCGGGAGCCAACGTTGCTTCGATCGTCTTCGCGGGATGGCGATCGGGTGATCCAGCCTTTCGACCCATGCTTGTTTTTCTATCAAGCCCTGTTTTTGCAGGGGGTTTCGGCGTGAAAGTCTTGACGGTATCCGCGCAAGGCGACGAATCTTGCTTCATCGAGCTCCTGGAGGAGAACGATCGGTGATTCTGGGACGATGATCGACAACACACTGTTGTTTCAGGTCAATGGCTTCTTTCTATCGATGGCTTCTTTCTTCAGGTTTGATTAGAACCTGAGTTCCGCTGGTCAGTGAATGCCTGCACCAAAATCCACGACGCAACCCAACGCTCGCTGTTGGGTTTGGTTCAAGGGTGATCCTTTGAAGACGGAGGGCTGTTGGAAGGGGGGCTGGTACGGAGCTCCTTCCGTGATTGGAGGTGTCAGGATTGAACATCACGATTACGTGCCGTGCAGGGTGCCGGAGTGGAGGGTGGTCTTCTCGGAGCCCACTGATCTATTGGCACCGCCCTCTGTTCCAGACGAAGCGGAGTGGAAGCTGTACCCCACTGAGCCGCAGTGATCGTGCTTCAAAAATCAGGTCGGATGGATCTGAAGTCCTCTGCTGGATCATCGACCTCACTATTTTTGATCGATACGTGATTCAGCCTGACGACTCTTGCATGGATTCTTGGGCCAGTAATTGCAGGCTTTCTAGGTTTTTCAGTGTTTGTTGGGCCTGCGCCAGCATGGGACGTCCCTGGGGAGCGCAATCTGCGATTAAGGATGCAGCTAATGAAGCTTCTGATTTTATCAATTTTATACAGTGATGAATTCGAGATCTTGGTTCTGCGGCCATGGATTCGCTTTTCTTGCTCAAAGTCGGAGCGATCTCATTAAGAAGGTGATTGAGCGCTTCCTGTATTGATTCGATGCTTGCATCTGGTGACGTTGATCTTTGATCAGGTGGATTCATTTCAGAGGTTGACCCATCAATGATTGTAATTTAATGGCTGGACATTCAGATCTACCGGCTTGGTCTCGAGCTCCTATGGGCAGTTCTTAAGCCTGCAAATCGATCTAGCCAGCTGAATCTCATGATGAGCAGCTGTAATGGGATATACCTCCCGCATTGAAGTACTGATCAGGCTTCAGACGATAGTATTTTTCTTCGATTGCTTGTGATTGCTCCTCATAGGGATGGCTAAAGACCTCTTGTAATTCTTGGATAAGAGCGTAGTCACCCTGCTTCGCTTGTTGATAGGCAGGTGCAACGAGCCATTCTCGCCAGGTGTATTTCGGATTCATACGCTTCATCTTTTCCGCGATCTTGGCTGGATCCCCACTGCTCCCGATCAGCCCGTTCCAGCTCTGAAGCCAGGTTTGCCAATGTTGCTCTAGTTGTGGGGGAATGGGTGCATAAAAGCTTTTCTTTAAATCAGACAAATCGTTTGGAAGTTTGGATAGCTCTCGGAAGAAAATTGTGAAATCTACGTTTGTCTGTACCATGAGTTGGAATAACTCCTGAACCAGAGCTTCGTTGTAGTTGTTTAGCCCAAGTTTGTCTGTCCACATCTGCTGAATGGTGGCGTTGATTTTCTGTTTAAACCCATCACAGATCTTGTCTAAGTGCTCTATAGCTGCCGCATCATCTTTGATAAGGAGCCTTATGGCCTTCCAAAACATATGAAAATTGGCTTCTGCAGCTACAGGCTGGTTAAAGAATGAGAAGTGTTCACCACCCCCAATCCAAGGTTGGTAGCGCGGATCAAAGACCTCACAAAATCCAAACGGTCCATAGTCCAATGTAAAGCCACCAGCTGCACAGTTATCACTATTGAAATTTCCTTGGCAATATCCAATCCGTAACCAATGCGCAACCAAGGTCGTGAGCCGATCTCTGTAGAGCTCGGCCAGCTTGACGACTTGAGAGGGAAAATCCAACGACTGGTCTATTTCAGATTTGTATTCTCGATCGATTAAATGCAACACGATCATTTGTAGCTCTTTTAAAACGCTTGGATCGTTGCTGTTTCGAGCACGTCGTGCAAATAATTCCAATTGACCAATGCGTAGAAACGAAGGTGCAACGCGCGTGGAGATTGCAACTGGATCTTCTACTAAAATATCTGGATCAGAAGAGTTGGAGTTTTCCGAATACCAAGGTCGTCTCACTACTTCTGTCTGAGAAACATAGAGAGTGAGGGAACGTGATGTTGGTACTCCAAGGGCATGCATCAATTCCTGTGCCAGAAACTCTCTTACGCTGGAGCGGAGCACCGCACGTCCATCAGCACCGCGACAGTAAGGAGTGGGACCAGCACCTTTTAATTGCATCTCCCAGCGTTTCCCCTTAAGGATTCCCTCAAACACAGAAATTGCACGACCATCCCCATAGCCATTGCCATTTCTAAATGGGCATTGTTGGTTATATTCAGTTCCATAAATTGATAATGCATAGCCCGTGGCCCAACCAAATGGGCGCATCGGGTCTCGATTCACAGAGAGATCACCTGAGAAGAGTTTTTTAAATTCCTCATTAAAGGCTAGGTCTTGATCCAAGCCAAGTTCGGAGAACAATGTTTTGCTATGGCTTATATAGCTGGGCTTTCCTAGGGGCTTTGGAGTAACAGGCACAAAATGACCTGAGCGGACCTGCCGAGGTCGATGGTCATCCCCATCTTTGGTTGATTCAGGGTCAGCATGAAGGGTCTCTAGGAGTGAATAATTTGCATGTTGAATAAAATCTTCAAAGCTTTCTAAAGATTGTTCAGTATCTGGTGTAGATGGATGCTGCATTCTTGTTACGGCTCTCTTGATCTTTTAGCCATCATACCGAGGTGCATCTCCAGTGCTCATGTCGTGCCCTTGCGATGCTGCTCCTCTAGGTATTGATGATCCATTTAAGGATCAAAATATGGTGTGAAAGTATCCGTTGAATCTTTTTATTAAAGGATGCTCTGATATGGCTCCAATCCTTCATTGATCTCTTGGGTGCAATGCCCCATTTTTGTTCGATGGTTTTGCTGTTTTTCCTGCTCTATTTCTTTTACTTGTAGATGGTGCATTGATTTAGCCGCGATCAGTGACTATAATTCAAGAGATCAAAGGCCTGCCGCTTCTTCTTTGGGCTTTTAAGCTCCTGCCGTTGACGATGGACTTAATCCAATCCAATGCTATTACCAACCTTCATCGACTTGCATCAGTAGAAGATGTGCTTCAATTTGTACGTTTGTGTGTTGATAAAAATCTAATTATTGATTTTGTCTTGAAAGAAGAGCTTGATGCTTTTATTAAGCCAAGCAATACCTCAGGTTCCTGGGTTCGTCAGCAAATTGATGGTGTAAGGGTGAAAGCAGTTGATAAAAATGGCTATACGATCTATGCCATCTGGATGAGGGAATCCTTGATGAAAGATTATGTAGCTTATTTGGAGTCGATTAAAAAAACACTTTCTGATGCTTCGGCGTTTTCATTTCCAGTGATCTGAGAATTCGTTGCTGAATGTTTAGCAGATTGAGAATTCTCCAATATGTTCTCTTTTTACTCCAATGTAGTCTCCTAAAACGGCGTCTTCATTGAACTCACCTGTGAGGCATTCGATAACCTGTGTATGGATGAAGGCAGGTTCTTCTGCTTTGCCTTCTTGGTAGGCAAACCGGTCTGGGTAGAGCGTTCGGTACTCATTGGGGATTGTGATAAACCAGCTGCTGTCGCTACCTGCGTAGTAAATCTCGCCGCCTATTCGGTAAAACTCGCCATATTTTTTTGCTTCTTCTGGAATTTTTTTGTAGATCTTTGCTTGTTCGTCTGCGGTGAGCCCAAGCCAGTTCAGGCTCTCTTCCATCTTCTCGTTCATTAGAAGCTGAGCAACCGATCCTCTATTGATAGCAGTTTTCTACGTGAACACTGTCGCTAGCCGCTGGTTCCATCGACTGAGCTGCCAATGAAGCCATGTTTTTGATGGGCTTTAGCCGCAGGCACCAACGCATTCAAAGCTTCCTCCTCCGGAGGAAGCCACAGCCATGAAGATGATCACGATCGTGGCTGCAATCAGAACCACTGGCCAGATTTCCGTATCAGGTCCCATGAGCAGCGATATTCAAGGGTTACTAATCACCATCCATTGGCATGGTGGTGACCCATTTTATGTGATCCGCTGTTTTTCAATGTTTCTCTGTGGCAGTGCCTAGCCAATGCCCCCAGGCTTGATTCCTTTGGGTGAAACCTGCTGGGTCATGTTTGGTTTGTGTTGATGGGAGATGCATGTTTTGCGTGAGTCCCTTGAGCCGTTGATCTTTCGCTTTGCTAAAGATTTCGGCTCGCAGTCAGGTCTTCCCGTTTGTCACAATTTGTAAATGATTACCTTCGCTGTTGCTGGAACCCTCGTTCTCCTTAACGTGGCTCTCATTTCTACAATCCTTTCTGTTGATCAATTGCTTGGATAACTAGACTTTGATTTGAGAAGTTTTAGAAGCTTTAACGATAATTGACCTGTTACGGGTAAGTAATTAATGATATCTTTTCAAGCTCTTAGTGTTAAGGGTGCTTTTGTGGTTTCAGTATTGCGCTGTCTTTGATTAACTTGTCCAGCTTCCAAAAAGTTCGTTATCTGTTTTTTTTGCCCGTGGTTATTTTGTCCATGGACGAGCAGATCCTTCTGTTGTTGTGCTCGTTGCCCATTCCAGTGTTTTCTCTTGAAGACCGCATGTTTCCGCCTTGAATGAGTTGATTGAGTGATCAACGTTGAAACCATCCGGTGAGTGCAACGGCTAAGGCATCGGCCGCATCATCGGGACGTGGTGGCGTGTCGAGATCGAGTTCACGCATCACGGCCTCCAGAACTTCGTCTTTGTCTGCGTGGCCATGCCCTGTGAGTGCTTGTTTGATTTGCATCGGCGGGAATTCCACGATCGGAAGCCCAAAGCGTGTGAGCGTCATGATCAACACCCCGCGGGCTTGCACAACGGCGATGGTGTTGCTGGAGCGGTAGAAGAAAAACTTCTCCACGCTGGCCAGTTGCGGTTGATGGATGCGAATGATTTGGCGGAGGTCACGGGCAATTTCCACCATGCGCTCCCCCTCGCTGCGGCCTGGATCGGTGCGAATGATGCCGCAATCGACCATTCGTTGCGTTCCTTCCTCTTTCCCCTTGCGTGGCTCAACGTCGATCACGCCATAGCCGACGCGAGCAAGGCCTGGATCGATGCCGAGGATCCGCAAGCTGAATCAGCTGGCCAAGGCCAGTTCGAACTCGGAGCGATCGCTCGATTCATTGCGTTCAAACACCTTGCAGAACACCTTGACCACCCGATCGCCGGAGTCAATTTGCTCCAAAGGATCTTTGCGCAGTCGATGGCGCAGGCAGCAGGAAACCACGCGGGCAACATCGTCTTCGCTGACCTCCGTGCGCCCCTCAAAGGCTGCTAAGGCGCGGGCTGCCCGGTTGGTCACGATGTCGCCTCGCAATCCATCCACGTCCAATTCTCCGCAAACCGATGAAATGCTCAGGCGCAAATCATCGTCAATACTCACCTGCTCAAGCCGTTGCTGCGCTTCCACCACCCTGGCTTGTAAGGCCTCTTGGCCAGCCGTCACGCTCATGCTGAAGGCGTCGGGGTCGCTGTCGAAGGCCGTGCGCTGGTCCACCACTTGCACCCTTAATTGAGGATCGCGAACGGTGCGCACCTCCACACTCATTCCAAAGCGATCGAGCAGCTGGGGGCGCAGCTCCCCTTCTTCTGGGTTACCCGATCCAATCAACACGAAGCGCGCAGGGTGACGCACGGAGACACCCTCTCGTTCCACGGTGTTCCAGCCAGAGGCTGCGGAGTCGAGCAGAACATCCACCAGATGATCGTCGAGCAGGTTGACTTCGTCGACGTAAAGAAGACCGCGGTTTGCTTTAGCGAGCAACCCAGGCTCAAAAGCGCGAACGCCTTCGCTCAGGGCTTTTTCGATGTCGATCGTGCCGCAAAGGCGATCTTCTGTGGCGCCCAGGGGAAGGTCCACCATCGGCACCTGGCGTTGCTCCGTGCCGAGGGCTTCGCCGTGTTCCAAGCGCTGCCTGACGTCACTGCTCTGCAGGTCAGGATCACTCGGTGAGCTGTTGTAGGGGTCACCAGCAACCACTTCAATGCCGGGCAGCAGGTCTGCAAGGGCACGGATGGTGGTGGATTTGCCCGTGCCGCGGTCTCCCATGATCATCACGCCGCCGATGCGCGGGTCGATCACGTTGAGCAGCAGCGCCAACTTCATCTCTTCCTGGCCGATCACGGCGGTGAAGGGAAAGACTCTGCGCTTGCGCGGTGAACTCACGGGTGAACGTCGGTTGATGAATGGGATTGTTTCACAGGCAGCACGGTGAGCACCTGCGGTGGTGTGGCGTCTGCCGGATAGACCAGACGAACGCGCAGCCTGCGGCTTTCTCCTGGCGCTAACGACACCGTCCCCAGCTTGGGCCCTTCTTGTCCCCGTCGCAACACGAGGTGAAAGCGCCGTCGCCCCATCGCCCTGCCGTTGGCCCCATCCAGGCCCGTCACCTCAATGGGGCCGCGAAACATCACGGGCCCACTGTTGCCAGATTGGAACTGCAATTGGCCCTGGCTGCTGCCTCGTTTGTCGGGAGATTCCAGGGCGATCGCCACGGTCCGTCTGCTGCGATCTGGGTTATGCAACGGAAGGCTGAGGTCGTATTCCACGCCGTAATTGCCGTGGGCGGCCCAGGCCGTTCCTTTGTCAAATGTTTTGAGTTCAGCCGTTTGCACTTGAGCGGTGCCGAGGTCACCCCTCTCCAGGCTGCTGATCGGCCAAGAGATCGGCGCTTCCTTGATGTTCAGGGTGTTCGAGCCTGGATCACTCAAGGTGCCGGTCCAGGTGCTGCCGATCTGAACACCGCTCACCCTCGAGTAGATCATTCGCCCCTTGCTGCCTCGTGGCGTGGGCTGATGCTCCTTGGGGCTAAGGGTTCCGGAGCTGAGCAATGCTCTCCAGCGTTCCTCACTCGGAGGCGAGTCGTTTTGGCCATAGGCCGCCACGGTGGCGAGATACACCGGAGCGGAACTCTTCAGCCGGAGCTGCAGGTTGCGGCCATTCAGCAATGGGTCGAGTCCTGCCACGGGAATGGGAAGAACCAGCAAGGAACTGGCGTGTCCGGGGGCAATCTTGATTTGCTTTGGAAGTTCGGGCGCCTGATCGCCTCGGAGCAAGTCTCCAGCCACGCGGCTGCCTGGACCAGAGGCGATGGGAGTGGTGGTTTCCGCCATCAGGGAGGGCAGAGGCAGGAAGGGAGCTGCTGTTTGCCCTGGCTTGGTTCCCTGGGAGAGCGAGGTGCTGCCGCTGATCACGTCGATCGTGACGGGTTCCGTTCCTAACGGCTGTGCAAGCACGGCCAGCCAGAGGGTGGAAGACAGTTCTTCTGGTTTGCCGGCGTAAACGTGGTGGCTGAACAGATCAAACCGTCCGTCCAAGGCAACATTCAGACCTTGGTTGGTTGGGAAGGTGGATAGCAGCACCCCTTCACCGGTGATCAGTTCGGGGTTGTTGTCATTGAGAAACAGCAGCTCATCCAATTGGCCGGGGAGTGGACGCAGCTGCTGCTGACGGACCAATGAATCAGGAGCCTGGGTGTCCGCACGGGATGGCAGGCCAGGGATCGTGATGAGGCAGAAGGCCGCGAGGGCCAGCAGCGAAGAATGACGCATGGTGAGAACTGGAATCAGCGTTGACGTGGAGGCGCTGGCTTGGGTTTGAGCACCGGTGCCATGGCGGCTGCCATGTTGCGGATCAGCTCCGTGGAGCGAGGATCATTGAAGGGACCTTTCACCACGAAGGCGGCAACGGCACGGCGGCCGTCGGGGAGTTCAATGAGCCCGGCATCGGCGTAAGCGATGCCGATGTCGCCGGTTTTGTTGAGGACGCGATAGCCCTTGATCATCAGGCTGTCATCGGGTTTGCCCTGGGATCCACCCAGGCCCTTCAGGAGTCCACCGGGGAGTAAACGGTTGGTGACGGAGGTGCCCATCACCTCTCGGAATAAATCGCGGCCGCGAATCGAGAGCGCTTCTCCGGTGTCCACGAGGGCGATCGCCCTGGCCAGATCACGGGCGCTGGTGGTGTTGGTGCCCTTGAGGTCGGGAAGCCAGTCGTTCACCTTGGTGGCGCTGAGCCCGAGGCTGTTGAAGCGGGCGTTGAGATCCACTTGACCCCCCACCCGTTCAATCAGCAGATTCGTTGCGGTGTTGTCGCTGACCCGAATCATCTCAGTGGCGACCTCATGGGTGGGGAAGCGTGTCCCGAGAGGCTTGCTGGCCATCCAGCCGGCGCCGCCCCCCACCACCGTTTTGCTGAGGGTGAGCGGTTCATTCCAGCTCAGCCTTCCAGCATCGATTTCCTCAAGGGCGACCAGCAAGATCGGTGTTTTGATGGCGCTCGCCGCCGGTAATGCCGTGTCTGGATTGAGCTGGGCGTAGCGGCCATCGTCGAGCGCCAACATGAAGGCACTCACCTGGAGGTCAGGATCCTGGGCGGCAAGCGCTTCCCAGCGTTTGCTCAAGGCCGTGAGCTCCTGTTGGGTCTCGAAGCGCCCAAGCGTGTCGGTGCTGCTCGGGGGGTTGATTACAGCGGACTCGGGATCCGTTTGCTCTTTTTGGGCTGGTGTGACCTTTGGTGTGAGCCAGCCGGGAAGGGTGAGATCTCCGCGTTCGACCGCAGGCCCTGCAAGCTTCAGGGCAGACCCCGTGATCACGCCCAGGCCCACACCCATCAGCACCAGGCGCAGCAGCAACCTCAGGGGACGTCCCCAACCAGGGGGCTGTTGACTGGAACGACTGGAGGCCAAGGGGGGGTTGCGGGAGAGCCTGAGGTTACGGGCGGTTGCGCCTCGCTGCCCAACGCAATTGACGCACCATGCCGCGCAAGAGAGCCACTTCATCGCTGCGGATCAGGGCCCGTTGCACGAGTCCTTTCACCTTGGCCATCCGTGCCCTTGCTGTGTGCTCCAGCAAGAAGCCCACCTCAAGCAGAAGGTCTTCGGCATCGCGCAGGCAGCCATCGAGCTCAGGTGCGCTCGCAGGGATCTCGCTCACGGGTAGAGCTGGGGTGGCAGCCAAGCGCCGTTCTCGCTCTAGCTCATGCAGCACCACAGCCACGGCATGGGAGAGGTTGAGAGACGGGTAAGCGTCTCCGGTGTGCAACGTCAAAACCCGATGGCTGATCAGGAGTTCTTCATTGGTGAGACCGCGATCTTCCCGTCCAAACACAAGGGCCGAACGCAGGCCTTTGCGTCTGCCCGTTTGAATCCATGGCGCGATCTCCTCGGGTGATTGCAAGGGGATCTCGCCGTGATCGATGCGCCCGCAACTGGCCACCACCTGTTGACAATCGGCGACAGCCTCGAGCAGTGAAGGAAAAATGGCGGCCTGTTGGAGCACGGCATCGCCATGGACGGCCATGCGCACAGCCTCCGGATCACCTGGATCACACCGGGGTGCCACCAGCCTGAGATCTTGAATGTCGTAATTGGCACACAATCGGGCCACGCTGCCGACGTTGAGAGGCCCCGCTGGTTCGACCAGCACCACGGCCAAAGTCAAGACAATGTTTTGAGATAAGCGAGCAGATCAGCCATGTTTTGAGGCTCGATCTCAAAGCGGGGCATGGGTGGCGTTTCACCACTCACCACCTGGTGAATGATCTGCATGTCCTTACGTCGGTCGCTTACTCCTTTCAAGCTCGGTCCAACCAGGCCCTGGCCTGCAATGCCGTGGCAGCCAGCGCAATTGATGCGGAACATCTGACCGCCGTGCTGCTCTGAGCCTTCTAGGCCAAGCGTTGCTTTGGTGTAGGGATCTTTTCGTGTGTTGCCAAGCATCCACACCAACAAAACAATGCAAGCCATTGCCGCGAAAACGGTAAGGGCCGCGATGAGCCCTCGACTCCGTTCGGGAATTGCTGCAGCAGTTGATGACGGTGCCGTCACAGAAGAGACCAGGCCATGGAACAATTGTGCTCAATCTTTTCATTGGGCGCGACGACATGATCGAACCCCTTCTTTGCGGCATCGTTTTGGGTTTGATTCCGATCACCCTGATGGGGTTGTTTGTTGCCGCTTGGAATCAGTACCGCCGGGGTAGTGCTCTGGGGGGCTGAGCAGCAAGAGAGCGCTCGTTCCATACCGTCGTTGATCCACCAGCGTCCAGGGCGACGGTGGGATCAATTTTTTGTGGCGTGCATGTTCGCAAATCACTATTCCCTGGCTGCTGACCCAGTTGCCCTCGAGGAGTGCAAGCAAGGTGGGTTCATACAGCTCTGATCCATAGGGAGGATCGAAATAAACAACATCGAAGCTGGGTAGGGAGCTTGGACGGCCTGTGTTGAGCCAGCTCACAAGATCTCGACGGATGACTTCAATGGCGGGAGAGGGTGATCGTCCTCCAGCGATCAGCAAGAGATTGTCTCGGCAGATGGCCGCTGTTTTGGGATCCTTCTCCACGGCCCACACCCTGCTCACGCCGCGTTCGATCGCTTCGCACCCCATAACGCCGCTGCCGCTGCAAAGGTCGAGCCAGGAAGCGTCCTGCAGCTCTGAGGCGAGCATGTTCATCACCGCCTCGCGGACACGGGCTGTGGTGGGCCTCGTAGCGGTCCCTAGAGGACTGCGGAGGCGACGACCTCCGCTCAGGCGAAGCAGGCCGCTCACGGCATCAAGGGAGCGCCCTGTTGCAGCCATTCCAGCCATCGCGACAGCAAACGCTGGCCCGTCACGGCCGATTTCTCAGGGTGAAATTGGCAGGCACCCAGCCGATTGCGCCACACCACGGCGGTGGCAAGCCCTGAGCCGAAGGCCACGCTTGCAGCACGATCCCGCGTCTCCTGGGGCTCAGCGGCGAACGAATGAACGAAATACATCCATTCAGCGCTGGAAGGATCCGGCAGCAGGGGGGAGGGGCGATCAATCTGCAGCTTGCCCCAGCCCATGTGAGGGATGCGTTCTCCCTGGTTGTTCGGGAGCTGCTTCACCCGTCCAGGGAGCAAGCCCAACCCCTGGCGTTGGCCTTCTTCGCTGGACTCAAACAACAGCTGCAACCCCAGGCAAATCCCTAGGAGTGGACGATCGGCTTTGTTCCAGGCGAGCAGTTCAGGGATCAGTCCAGTGGCTTCCAAGCGATCCATGGCCGGATCAAACGCTCCGACGCCCGGAAGAATAAGGGCCTGACAGCCTTCTAAATCTCCAGGATGTTGCACAGCCTTGAGGGAGCTCCCCAAGCGCTTAAAGCAAGTTTGAACAGAAAAAAGATTCCCCATGCCGTAATCGATCAGTCCAATGGTCTGAACTGAACGAGACATGGGGATCAGGGGCAAGGCGAATAGCGAAGACCGGCTCGGAGCCCGTAATCAGAGATGCTTCGAAATCGTGCCGGAGAGCGTGGCCTTAGGAACTGCGCCCACGACGGTGTCGACTTTCTGCCCACCCTTGAACACCATCAACGTGGGGATGCTGCGAATCCCGTACTGGCTGGCGACGTTTGGATTTTCGTCGGTGTTGAGCTTGAAGACCTTGATTTTGCCTTCGAATTCCTTGGAAATCTCGTCAACAATGGGAGCCACCATGCGGCACGGGCCACACCAGGGAGCCCAGAAGTCAACTAAGACAGGAACGTCACTTTGAAGGACATCCTGTTCGAAGGATGCGTCGGTTACAGCGGTAGCGCTGGACATTCCATTTGTCGTCGTTATGGCGTGAATTTAGCAACCACTTCCGAAGATTTCTCGGTTTCTTCGGGGGGTCTACAGAACTGTGACGGTTTCGAGTCCAGACTCGAGCGCCGTTGGCGAAGACAGAAAGCCCGAACGCGTCGGGCCGGGGGGTGTGAGGAGTGTGTGGGCCGAAGCCCGCACGCCTTGAGATTAAGGCTTATTTGCCCATCCCTAGTTGCTGGGCTTTCTGATAAACCTTGCCTTCCGTGAGCAGGGATGGAGCCACCACCACTTCAACCTGCTGCATCTCCTTGATGGTGCGTGCCCCGAGGGTTCCCATCGAGGTCTTGAGGCAACCGAGCAAGTTGTGGGTGCCATCGTCCAGTTTCGCTGGACCTCGAAGGATGCGTTCGAGGCTGCCCGTGCTGCCAACGTTGATTCGTGTGCCCCGCGGTAGCACCGGGCTTGGGGTGGCCATTCCCCAGTGGAATCCCCGGCCTGGTGCTTCTTCTGAGCGGGCAATCGGGGATCCAATCATCACGGCATCGGCACCACAGGCGATGCACTTACAGATGTCGCCACCGGTGACGATGCCTCCATCGGCCACGATCGGGACGTAGCGTCCGCTTTCCTTTTCGTAGTCAGCGCGAGCGGCGGCGCAATCGGCAACAGCGGTGGCCTGGGGAATGCCAACGCCCAGGACGCCACGGGAGGTGCAGGCAGCACCAGGACCAATCCCCACCATCACACCAGCAGCACCAGCGCGCATCAGTTGCAGAGCAACCTCATAGGTCACGCAGTTGCCGATCACCACGGGCACACCCATGTCGCGGCAGAGCGTTTCCAAATTGAGGGTGTCTTGGCCTTCAGGGCCGATGTGGTCGGTGGAGACCACGGTGGCTTGCACAAAAAACAGATCAGCTCCCGCCTCTGCGATCGCCTTGCCAAAGCGCAATGCCGCCACTGGGGTGCCGCTCACAGCAGCAATTCCGCCCTGGGCTTTGATCGCTTCAATGCGCTTGCGAATCAGGCTTTCCTGAACCGGTTTGCTGTAGATCTCCTGCATCAACGGCACAAACTCGTCCTTGCCGACGGATGTGATGCGATCCAGAGCCTCGGTGGGATCTTCGTAGCGGGTCTGAATGCCTTCCAGATTCAAGACGCCAAGAGCGCCGAGCTGGGAAAGCCGAACCGCCATTCCCACGTCCACCACGCCGTCCATGGCGCTGGCAATGATCGGGATTTCACGTTCGATTCCGCCTAGGGACCAGCTGGTGTTGGTGACCTCCGGATCAACCGTGCGACCCCCAGGCACCAGGGCGATCTCATCGATGCCATAGGCCCGGCGAACAACTTTGGAGCGTCCGAGCTGAATGTCCACCGCTAGTCGTATTAAGGATCAGCACAAACTACCAACCGGTCATGCACTGCGTGGCAGTGATCAGGGGCGAATCGAGCCCGTGAAGGCGGCCCAAATGCCGCTCACGTTTGCAAGGAGAGCCTTTCGTTCTTCACTGCGAATCAGCCTTGTGGCAGAGAACCAGATCACCCAGCCAAGACCCACCAACTCAAACAATCTGGGAGCGAGAGGGATGCTGCCGATGGCCGCCAGAATTCCGCTGTAGATCCTGATCAGCAGGGTCAAGCCAATCAGACCAACAATCAGAAATAGGGGCCTGCGGGAGCGTTGCCAGAGGTCAACAAGGTTGTTGTCTTCCCACCACTGACGCACTTTGGAGCTGAGTAGATCCCACTCCCCTCCGCTGCTGGATGGGTCGTCGTTATCGGATGAGGCTGCCACCTGGATGCGCTCAGCGATCGCTTCGGAGGCTGGAGGCGTTGGCTTGGATGGGACGGCCGCTTCCTGAGCGATCTCAGGCTCCTTGGCAATCACCGGATCGGGGGCTTGCGGTTCAGCTGGAACAGAGGCTGTTGATTCAGCAGCTGCAGGGTTGGCTGGTGCTGGAGGGGTTGTGTCTGGAACAGTTGGTTCTGGAACGGCTGCTGTTGATCCTGATTCGATCGGGTCGGTGCTTTTAATCTCCATCGAAGGACTGGAGTCAGAGGACGCCGGATTGATCGGATCGGTTTCCATAGCTTCAGCAGCACGTTGCGAGTTGCGCAAGCTTAAGGGCGTTATCACGTGCCGTTTTGAAGACGCAGCAAAAGCTGACGTTTTGCTCTCTCCTTCCCGCGATAAGATGAGGGAAGGCAAATAGGTCTTGTATGGCGGATCCAGTGGGACCCGGCAGCGGCGGTCCCGGCGAATCCGACGAACGGATCATCCAGACAGATTTGCGCAACGAAATGTCGCGCTCCTATCTGGAGTACGCGATGAGCGTGATCGTTGGGCGTGCACTGCCCGACGCTCGTGATGGGCTCAAGCCTGTGCACCGGCGAATTTTGTACGCCATGTACGAGCTCGGGCTGACCAGTGATCGGCCTTACCGGAAGTGCGCCCGTGTTGTGGGAGAGGTGCTGGGCAAGTACCACCCCCACGGTGATACGGCGGTCTACGACGCCCTGGTGCGGATGGCCCAGGACTTTTCGATGTCCATGCCGCTGATCGATGGGCATGGCAATTTCGGCTCGGTCGACAACGACCCACCGGCCGCCATGCGTTACACCGAATCGCGGTTGCAGGCGCTGACCACAGACAGTCTCCTCGAAGATATCGAGGCTGAAACGGTTGACTTCGCCGACAACTTCGATGGCTCGCAGCAAGAACCCACCGTTCTGCCATCACGCATTCCCCAGCTCCTCCTAAACGGTTCAGCTGGGATCGCGGTGGGCATGGCCACCAACATTCCTCCTCACAACCTTGGGGAGCTGATTACGGGTGTGCTGGCCTTGATCAGTAACCCTGAGATCACCGATCAGGAGCTGATGACCCTGATCCCAGGTCCAGACTTCCCAACAGGCGGGCAAATTTTGGGTCGCAGCGGCATTCGTGAGACCTACCTCACTGGCCGCGGCTCGGTGACGATGCGAGGGGTTGCTGGGATCGAAACGATCGAGGCTCCCGGGCGCCCAGATCGTGATGCGGTGATCATCACGGCCCTGCCTTACCAAACCAACAAGGCGGCGATGATTGAACGCATCGCCGAGATGGTGAACGACAAGAAGCTGGAAGGCATTTCCGATATCCGCGATGAAAGCGATCGCGATGGCATGCGCGTTGTGGTGGAGCTGCGCCGCGATGCTTATCCGCAGGTGGTGCTCAACAACCTCTATAAACTCACCCCGCTCCAGAGCAATTTCAGCGCCCACATGCTGGCGTTGGTGAACAGCGAGCCGATCCTGCTCACCTTGCGCAAGATGCTCGAGGTGTTCCTCGAGTTCAGAGTTGAAACGATTGAACGGCGCACGCGCTATCTGCTGCGCAAGGCGGAAGAGCGCGATCACATCCTCTTGGGCTTGTTGCTGGCCCTGGATCAACTCGATCCGATCATTGCCCTGATTCGGGCGGCGCCCGATACGGCAACAGCGCGCACGCAGTTGCAGGAGCGTCATGGCCTCTCAGCTGTTCAGGCAGACGCGATTTTGCAGATGCAGCTTCGCCGCCTCACAGCCCTAGAGGCGGACAAAATCCGCCTTGAGCATGAGGATCTGGTCACCAAGATCGCCGATTACAAGGACATCCTTGGCCGTCGTGAGCGGGTGTTCGGGATTATTGAAGATGAGCTGGGGCAGCTGCGTGATCGCCATGCCGTTCCCCGCCGCACCGAGATTCTTGATCTTGCCGGTGGTCTGGAAGACATTGATCTAATCGCTAATGAGCGCTCCGTGGTGTTGCTCACCGAAACGGGGTATCTCAAGCGGATGCCGGTGAGTGAATTTGAAGCCACCAGCCGTGGCACCCGTGGCAAAGCCGGGACCCGTAGCCAAGGGGAAGAAGCGGTCAAGCTGTTTATTGGCTGCAACGACCACGACACCTTGCTGCTGTTTAGCGATCGCGGTGTTTCGTATGCGGTGCCTGCGTACCGGGTGCCTCAGTGCAGCCGTACCGCCAAGGGCACGCCGGTGGTGCAGCTGTTGCCGATCCCTCGCGAAGAGGCAATCACTTCGTTGTTGGCAGTGTCGGAATTCAACGACGACACCGATCTGTTGATGCTCACCACGGGTGGGTACATCAAGCGAACCCGGCTTTCGGCCTTCAGCAACATCCGCTCCAACGGTTTGATTGCGATTGGCCTGGAAGAGGGTGATGCGCTCACTTGGGTGAGGCTTGCAGTACCGGGAGACAGTGTGCTGATTGGGTCACGGGCGGGAATGACGATCCATTTCCGGCTCAATGACAACGAGCTGCGCCCGTTGGGCCGTACGGCTCGAGGTGTGCGCTCGATGAATCTGCGCGCGGGCGACAGCTTGGTGAGCATGGATGTGTTGCCGGTGGAGTTGGCGGATCAAATCGCTGCCAGTAGCGATGAGGGTGATGAAGGCAGTGATGGGGGTGAATCTGCGGTGGCAGCTGAAGGTCCTTGGGTGCTGGTGGCCTCGGCCTCTGGTCTCGGCAAACGGGTACCGGTGACGCAGTTCCGTTTGCAGAAGCGGGCTGGCATGGGCCTGCGGGCGATGAAGTTCCGCACCGATGCCGATCAACTTGTGGGCTTGCGGGTGCTGGGGGCTGGAGAAGAGCTGCTGCTGGTGAGTGAAAAAGGCGTGATTGTGCGCACGGGCGCTGATGCCATCCCCCAGCAATCCCGCGCTGCCACCGGTGTGCGTTTGCAGCGGCTCGATAAGGGCGACCGCTTAGCCGATGTGGTGCTGGTGCCGCCCGAGGCCGAAACGGATGACGACAACGAAGCCGAACCTGAAGCACCTGCTGAGGTCTGACCTTGGCTGATTGCGCGGATGTGCTGGTGATTGGGGGCGGTCCTGCCGCCCTTTGCATCGCCTCCGAACTGCATCAGCGCGGGGTGTTGGTGGAGGGCATTGCACCGAATCCGGTGGATGCCCCTTGGCCGAACACCTACGGGATTTGGGCGAAGGAACTCGAGCTCTTAGGCCTGGAGGATCTGCTTGAGCACCGTTGGAGCCGCACGATGAGTTTTTACGGTGCTGGTGGCTCAGATTTAGAAGATCAACCCACGCAGCACGGCATGGATTACGGGCTGTTTGATCGCCATAAGCTGCAGCAGTACTGGCTGAGCCATAGCCAGGGGATGACCTGGCACCAAGACAGCGTTGATCGCATCGAGCTGGAGGCTGATTGCACCCGGGTGGATTGCGCCTCGGGGAAGCGGCGCCTGGCCCGGGTGGTGATTGATGCTTCAGGTCACCGATCGCCCCATATCCGCCGGCCAGATCAAGGGCCAGTAGCTGGACAAGCCGCCTATGGCGTGGTGGGTCGTTTCAGCAAAGCTCCGGTGGAGCCAGGTCAATTCGTGCTGATGGATTTTCGTTGCGATCACCTCAGCTCTGAGCAACGCAAGCAACCCCCCACCTTTTTGTATGCGATGGATTTTGGGGATGGGGTGTTTTTCGTGGAGGAAACATCGTTGGCCTTAGCTCCGGCGGTGCCGGAAGCTGAGTTGAAGCAACGGCTGGAGCAACGTTTGGCCAAGGCGGGGAATGCAATCACCGAAGTGATTGACGTTGAACATTGTTTGTTTCCGATGAATTTGCCGTTGCCGGATTTCCATCAGCCGCTGTTGGCCTTTGGCGGTGCGGCGAGCATGGTGCACCCAGCCTCGGGCTACATGGTGGGAGCGCTGTTAAGACGCGGGCCGGGTTTAGCAGAAGCCTTGGCCGCGGCTTTAAAAGAACAACCAGCGATGGGATCTGCTGCTCTGGCACGTGTGGGTTGGCAAGCGCTCTGGCCGCTGGAGATGGTCTTGCGTCACCGCCTGTTTCAGTTTGGTTTAAGCCGTTTGATGGGCTTCGATGAACGGCTGTTGCGCCGTCACTTCACCAGCTTTTTTCAGTTAACTCAAGACGATTGGAATGGCTTTCTGACCAACACCTTGCCCTTGACGCAGCTGATGGGCGTGATGCTGCGCCTGTTTGCGATCTCACCGTGGGATGTGAGGCGGGGGTTAGTGCTCGGTGCGCCGAAGTAAAGGCTGAAAGCCTGCTTCAGTTAAATGACGATTGCTATTTCTAATACAGGATAAGAATGTCGTTTAATTTTTAGTTCCCCAATCTGGATGATTGATCTTGTTATCGATATGAATCGCTGGCAACAACAAGGACTCGGCTTGAGACTCGTAAGTCTTGAGATGTGCTCTTTGTTCGCACTTTTGGGACCATAAAAATAGCTATTTGTGTCTACAATCCAAATCCTTAACTTGGTTCATGATGGTTTCTATCAGTAGCGTCCTCGTTAAAGGATCTCTTTTTGCTCTAATCTTTGCCTCTTGTTGCCAGCAGGTTTCTGCTCAAACTGAAACTTCAAGTGATGTTGCACCTGTAGCCGAGAGTACGACAAGTCAGCCTTCTGCAGGCACTACTGAGTCGAGTGCTGGAACTACAGGCTCTACGACGGGTAGCGCTCAGCCGGAAACAGCTGTAGATACTGGCAATAATGTGGATACAGATACAGATATTGATATTGATTTTGGTTTTGCCGTAGATCCTGGTTTTGGTGATAAACCTAATCCAATTACGGGAAATGCGCCAGGCTTGGTGGATGATTTGAAGTCAACCATCAAGGATTTGAATGACAATAGGCCAACCGTTGGATGGAATGAGGTTGAAGATTTAGAGGATTACTGTGCTGATGATCCTGAGATATGTAAGGCTCCTGTATTGTTTTCAGCTTCCGATAATTTGGATTTTGTTGATAACAATTTGGATTTTGTTGATAACAATACGTTGGTTCCGGAATATTTGGAATCCTCGTATGGTAGCCTAGTTGATTTTCATGGATTCAACACTGGATTCTTGATTAAAAAGAAGTCAGTTATTGTCGTAAATGAAAATCTAATTTTTGGTGGTGCGGAGGCTAATAATAATCATTTCCCGGAAAACTTCTCGGATCTGATTGATCCACAGTTTTCAAGTGTTGGGTTTGGAGCTCTATTGATCACTGATAAGAATTCTTCTTTAGTAGTAAATGAATTTTTGCATTTCTCGACTCAATGCCTTAAATCTAAGGATAAATGCCCTGCGACTGGTGGCAATCAAGAACCCATTGATTCAAACGACTACATAGATATCGGTGGTAAACTGATTGTTGGTGGCGCGAAGGACGATAGAGGAATACGAACATTTGGAGGAAACGATGTTTTTATTGTCAGGCCCGATGCTGTTGTTGATGTCACTAAGGATATTAATTTGGGTGATGGAGATGATCAATTTATTGTTGGTGGAGAGGTTAAAGTTGGTAATGGGCTTCTTCTTGTAGGCGGTAACGATCGGATCCTGAATCACACTGATGGTGTTATCGATGTTAAGGGTACGGTCAATATGGGTGATGGGATTGACTTGATAATCAATAATGGAACCTTGGATGTTAAGGGTACGGTCGATATGGGTGATGGGAATGACTTGATAATCAATAATGGAACCTTGAAAGTCACTGGAAGTATTCAGATGGGCAGTGGTCCTGATTGGTTTGTTGTTAGTGGTATTGGATTGGATGTTGAGGGTATAGTCGATAGAAGCGACTATAGAGTCGATGGTGGTGAAGGGTTCGATAACTTGGTGTTTAGTGATCAAGAAATTTCTAATACTGCTCCACTCGGAGTTGATGTTTCTCAGCAAACTTCTAGTGATCGAATAGATATTAAGGCTGGTGAAGTCGCAGACCGCTATAAGAACTTTGAAGCTGCGATTCAATACAAAGGTAGTTATGAATATCAAGGAGATTTTTCGGGTCTTTTTGAAAAAGTCTCCATCCGTGATGGTGTGATGGTCGTGATGGATACGGATCCTGTTGTTTTTGATAATCTTGAGCTCGAGCCAGACGGAACAATCGTTGTCGGATTGTCTGAATCGGATCCACGAACGCGTAATATCCGCTTTGCTCCAATTACGGTTACCAGCAAGGCGCCCTCGGGAGGTTTCATCTACGAAGGAGGAAAGCTTGTTATCAGTGCTGATAAACAAGATGATCCTCAGGGTACCTATGTTGTAATTGATGGTAATGTTGTTAATGCAGATGCTCTCGCTGCAAATACATCGCTTGTTTATGATTGCGATTTAGACACTAATGCTGATTGCACTCAGGAGGCATTTAGCGGTGTTGGTGAAGAAAATGGTATAGATGCTGCATTAAATGATGTCTATTTGAGGAAGGGTTCGCTTCAGTTAGTTGTTAAGGAGGCAAGCTCGGAGGATAAATTCTGTGATCTTTATCCAACAGATTCCTCCTGCGTGGATTCATTACCTGGTGGCGGTACCCAACCCTTGCCTGGTTGTGAAGAAGATGAAGCACTCTGCGATGTCATTAGTGATGCTCCCGGTCAAGACGATCAAGCACTGCAGCAGGAAGAAGACGTCACTCTTGATGTGATTCAAGACGTTATTCTTGAGACGGTTGAAAAGGATGATCTCGAACTGCCGCTGATTGATTACGGTACTTTGGCGAAGTTAGTTGCATCAGGTTTGCTTCCTCGTAATGTGGATGCAGCAGGGCGCGGATTATTTAATTACAACAATCTGCTAGTGGATACGGTGTTTGACCGTCAGCCGATGCGTCAATTTACGCCAGTCGAAGTATCTGAGGTTGTAGAAGAAGAAGAGCTGGAGGTGATTCCGGTGGAGCCTGCAGTGCAGGAACCAGTGCGTGGGTTGTGGAGTAAAAACGTGTCTTTGGATGATACGGAGGCCGATCAATACCTGCATCAACAGGTGGCTCAAAATGATGCTTCTCAGCCGTCTGATCAAGCGGTCGTTGCGATTGAAGACCAACGCATTGAAATGGATGGCGAATTTTATGTTGAGAACCCGTCGTTGGCTGCTGAGTATGCGGAGCCTGAGGGAGTGCGAGCTTGGTTCCGTGGGTTTGGTGGAACAAGTGGAGCAACAAAAACATCAACGCTCTACAACAACTACAGCTTGAGTGGTGGTGGCGGAACTCTTGGCGTAGATGTGTCTCTGACGCCCACGATTTCAGTTGGCGCTTTTGCTAATTACGGCAATGTTTCAGTGAATCAGTACAGCGGTGATACCGGTGGTGGCGGTTGGAATTCTGATGGTTGGGGTGGTGGTGTACGCGCCGCCTGGTGGACGGAGAATTTCTACGTCCAGGGAATGTTTGCTGGAACCAGTTTCAGCGGAAGCCAATCGCGCAACATCGTCAGCATCACGGATGATTTAGGTGATGAGACTGCTCGTGGTGAGAAGTCAGCGACGAGCTATGCCACAGCGTTGCGGATCGGTGCTCCGTTTGAAGCCGGTGGAATGTTGCTTGAGCCTCAATTCACAGCAGCTTGGACACAAAATCAGGAAAACAGCTTCAGTGAAAATGGTGCCGACAAATTGAATCTGCGTTACGGCAGCCGCACTACGAATTATTTGCAAACTGAGTTGGGAATGAAGTTCTCTTGGCCGATTAATAGTGGTGAAACCGGCCTATGGGTGCCCAGTGTGCGCTTGGCTTGGCTTGGAGATTGGGATCAAAACAATGAATCTCAAAGCATTGGCTACAACTTCACAGACCAGCGCGTGGATGTGCCCTCCTATGAGCAGGATCAACACGGATTGCTTGTGGAAGGAGGTTTGGATTACACGCTGGCCAAGATGAATTCAGGTTCATGGAAGGTGTACGTGCGTGGTGGTGCTGAAGTGTGGGGAGGAGAGCGCGGAACGGATTGGCGCGCGAGCGGTGGCATGACCTGGCAGTTTTGATTGATGTTGTCACCCTTTCAGGTGTTATTCAGATATGGATGAGGTCAGACTCGAGCTTTGTTTTGAGGCTTTGCTAAGCCGTTGGAGCGCCAGGGTTGGCAAGCGCTTTGGTCGCTGGAGTTGGGGTTGCATCACCGCCTGTTTGTAATTTCACCGTGTGAGTTGCGGGGGGAGGGGGGGGTTGGTGCTGGGTGCACCTCAATAGTAAGAAGCGATCGCAATCAGCAAGCTTTGTTGATGCCTGAATCGTTGCATGGGTGGGGTTGTCGCTATTAAAAAACGGATTATCAAATCTTCTCGTCTTGAGACTCGTGATTCTCGTTGATCCCAATCGTGCGCTGATGGAAATGGCGCACGATTGGGATCATTTTCCATGGAAATAGCAAGTAAGTTGGTTGTTGGTGAATTTAAATTGAATTGTCAATTCACTCTTCTAGGAATTTTATCTTCCTATTGGTATTTGCACTGCTGTGTGGTGATTGGGCTGAGCCAGCTAAAGCAAGGGCCGCTGTTGGTGGACATAAGGCACTGAGCAAGCTACTGCCGGATAGTTCGAATGCTTCTACAACAGATATATTGCTGGCCCAGGCTGCTAAACCCAAAAACTTTCCTGACGATCAAAAAATACCTCCGCCAGGGCCAGATACAAAAGATATGGTTACTCTTTGGCAATTGCCAGAAGACTTTAAATCAGTAATTGTAGCTGATAGTGGTGATATTTATGGAATTTACTACTCGGCCTGGAATAGAGAAAGTGAATATGTTCAATTGCCAGGGGTTTTTGGGTCTGGATGGATAGATGGTAGCAAAAATAATAACTATCAACCGTGGAAGGATAATAGTGTTTTAGCAGAGGAGCTATCAGTAAAATATCTGGCTCAGAAGCAATCATTTATGGTTGAATGTGATTCGTCTAAGGATTATCAAACAGGTTGTGTTGATGAAGTTAATGGCAAGAAAGTTAAAAATCTCAATCTCTATGGCTTCTGGAACGGGGGAGGATTTGCCTATGGAGCGATCAAATCAGATCGATCTATTTCACGCCCATCAGGGGGAGAGACTCCTAAAATAGGATATTACTGGAATGGTGAGCTTTATAGTACTAATGGCGGTGATAATTATAAAATACAATTTTTTGCGGGTTGCAAGCTAAATACTATTAATTCATCTGTTTCTGTTTCTGTTTCTGTTTCTGGACTATCCTCGCCTGAAGATTGTAAGAATGGTACTGCTCCTGTTCTTGATGGAGGTAGTCTTAACTTTGATACAAAGCAGGAGTATTCAAGCTCGCTTTACGTCACTAGTAAAGGTGGAAAGATTGATAATAATGGCGAAAATCTTATTTTAGATGGGACGATCCAATCGATTGGAGATCCATCTGATTCGCCTAGCTCACTATTTTTTGAGGGTCCACGATCGACGTCTCTTCAGGGCAATAATTCATACCTCAACCCAACGACAGTCAAAGAGGGTGTTCTTGAAATCACCAATGTCGATGGTTTGGGCTCTGCTGATGCAGGAACCAGAGTTGAAGAGAGGGCCGTTCTGAGAATTACCGTCGATGGTCGGCCAACGCCTCAGGGTTCAACGAGTAATGATGCAAAGATCAATGAAAAAATCACTTTGGCTGGTGGTGAGCTTGATCTGAATGGCAATTATATTGATCTAAAAGGTGGTGTTGTCTTAGAGGCTAAAGATGTTAATTCAACTATTAGGGTTAAAGATGGTAGTACTGAGGTCTTCGCGAGAAGTATCATTTCTGGTAAAGGTGGCCTAATTAAGGATGGAAAAGGCTTTCTCCGTCTTGGAGGTCGCGGACCGCAAACCTATGAGGGAGTAACGATCATTGAGGCGGGTGAACTGCGTTTTGCCAATACCACATCCACCCCTAGTACAACAGAGGTCACGGTAAATCAAGGCGCAACACTGCGCTTGATGGGAGGCTCAGAAACTCCTGGAGGTCTCAATACCGTTCGCTCTATCAAAGGGGAAGGGAGAATCTCATTAAATACAGATGAGGCGCATCTCAGTGTCGATGTTCCGAGTGGTGAAAATCCTGAGTTTAAAGGTTCCATTCTTGGTGGGCCTAGAGGTGATTCTTTAGAAGGAACCTTCATCAAGGATGGCGCGGGAAGTTTAACGCTGTCAGGGAAGAATTCATATGGCTCTTTGATTGTTGAAGGAGGTCAGTTGGATATTAACGGCGAGAATATTTATTCTGATGTTATTAATCCATCTGAGGCTTCAGTATCACTCAGACTTGGACATGACCTATCCGTAAAAGGTGGTAGTGCTTTACGGGTTACCGGCCGTGACTTGGACCCCACTTTTGGCCCGAGGGTACCTGGTGAGGCAACCTCATCTGATGGCACGATTTCTAAGATTGCTTTGCACACTTTGCCTGTCATTGAGTTTGATGATTCAATCAATGAATTAACAGTCGAGAATGGCAGCCTATTGGTGGCGAGTTTTACCGGTGCATTACCGACCGACTATGACGCCTACAAAGATAATTGTAATGAGGGTTCAAATGAGAAAACTTGCTACTCCATTCGACCGCAAATTTCGTTTGGAAATGGCGCCGATTCAATGTTTAACAATGGTTTGGTTGTTGGTCCTGGTGAGGGAGGAACTGGGAATCATTTGCAGCTCCGTTTTGAAGGTGGTAATGACATTCTTAACAACGGCTTAAGTGAGGGGACGGACAGTAGGTCTGGAAGTTGGCTTGGATGTGTGACTGCCGGTGCTGATGAAAAGGGATTTAATGGGTATAAATTCGGAAATACCTGTGCTGTAGCAAATGATGCAACAGGTGAGAAATTGCCGGAGGCAAATATTAAAGATGCCAATAGAAGTTACACAGTGAATGTCTTTATGGGGGGTGGAAATGATAAATTCACCAACCATCAAGCAAGCTATCTCAGAGGTGGCTTTTATGGGGAATCAGGAGACGACACTTTAGAAAATCAGGGTGTAATTCGTGGCAATATTGTGATGGGTAAAGGAAGCGATACGGTTACCTTTCAAGGCGGTCGTGCAGAAAATGATGGCCAATCGAGGGGCCTTGGCGTTATCGATGATCGGCTTGTCTTAGGTAATTCAATCAAGGTTGAAAACGACAATTCTCCAGGAACTGACGTCAATAAGCTCAATTTGTTTGGCAATGCGGTGGTGTCTTACCGCAATTCTTTGGGTTGGGGTGTCGAAGAAACCTCAGGGAAATGCGGTGGTAAACCATCAACAACTGGCCGCAGTGATTATGGCTGTCGTTGGGATGATGGTGGATACAATTACTCAGCTATTGTTGGTAGTAAGGGTAAAGATAATATTTGGGTCAAGAAAAAGAGTGACGGCACCCAGCCTGTTCAGATTTGGGGATCCGTTGAATTAGGCGCTTCAAATGATGCGCTTCGGCTTCAAAATTTTGAGGGCTACGGTGCTGCCCTTCACCTAGTCGGTGATTTAGATCTGGGGACAGGTGATTCTCAAACCATTGTTATTGAAGAAAATGGTAATTTTTCTGTCAGAGCCATTCGTGGCGACAATATTGATTTTCAGATCTCGGGCCTAGCCACCTTGGGTGGTGATTCTGAACTGGGTGTGTTTGCAGCTGATCGTGATGTTGATTTAAAACAAGGCAATACCCTAAGTTCTTATACGGGCACAACCACTGTCAATGAAGGCGGCATGTTGCGTGCTGGCCAGGAATGGAGTTTGAGTTCTAAGTCCATCCACAAGGTGGATGGCACTTTGAAGCTTGGAGATAATACAGAACGAAATGGTAATGAACGACGAGAAGACCAAGAGATTGGTGAGCTGACAGGTGAAGGTTCTGTTAATTTGCAAAACCAATCCCATCTTTTTTATGGTGGCTTGAATGGGAATGTTGAATTCTCCGGTAAAAGTTCTGCGAATGGTTCACTCGTTAAAGTCGGTTCTGGAACAACGACCTTCTCAGGCGAATTTGCTCATACTGGATTCACCAAGGTGAACGATGGTACATTGTTGATTGGAAAAGATACGACAGGAGAAGATGGGAAATTAAGTAAGGATTCAACTGTTCTCCTTGGTGGATCTGGTGGCACTCTTGATTTAGGTGGAACCATTCAAGTCGTTGATAAGATTGAATTGTTTGAGGGAAAAAGTAGTACTCTTAAAAATGGATTTTTGAATACCGGAGTAGTTAATGTTCAAGGTACTGGTTTTATCGATGGTGTTAGAGCAGTTGTAGCAAACACAGAATCAGAATCAATACTTGACCGTAATGGCAATGTTATTGACCCCGGATCCGCACAACTTAAGGTTAACGGTTTTGATTATGATGGCTATTTGACTTTGACTGGAGATAATCACTTTGCAGATCTAGAATTAATAAAGGGAAAGGTTTTATTGGGCTCAGTGAATAAAGGTATTTCAGAGTCTGGTTCTCTTGTGCTTGATGGTGGAATCACAGGCAGCGCTTATAGCGATTCATTGGTACTTCAAGGTGCCTTGACCTTGGATGAAGAGCAAGCAATTGATTTAGGTGGAGGAGATGACCTCTTTCTCATTGGAGCTAAAGGCTCTTTGATTGCTGCCCCACTCGTAGATGCAGAAGCAGACCTAGTAGTAGAAGTGGATTCAGTAGAAACAGATAAAGAAGAAATCAAGAAATTAAAAATTACGATTGATGGTGGAGCCGGTGATCTTGATATTTTCTGGGATGCATCTGGAAATTATTATTCCCTTACTGAATCAGCTGATGGTCTATTTACTGAAAGTGAAGATTCACAATTAGCTGGCAACGTCAAAAACCTCGAACTTGTTGGTGTGGCTGGTCAAGGGATTGCTTATTTCGGTACAACACCATCTTTTGCAACTATTCAGCCAGACGCATCTCCTCCTCCTGGAGAGTATGGATTGATGCTGGGTAGCGTAGGAAAAGATAAAAGCCTTATTGGAGGAGTTGATCAGAAGCTCACAATTAATAGTGGCTATGACTCTGGGGCAACTGACTCATTAATAACAAAAGTCGGGGGTATTTCCCTAGGCAAGGGTGCAGCAACAATTGTAGTGCCAGGAGGAACATTAGAGGCTGGCATTATTTACGGTCGAGAAGCTAAAAGTACGATTGAATTAGGTTCTGCTTTTACTGGTGAGGTCAAGAGTGACGCTTTGAAGTCAGTTGCTAAAGGAAGATTCGACGTAGGTGTTCTCTATGGCTACGACACGATCAATCAGTTGGGCGGGCTGTGGTCTTACAACGGCCAGATGGATCAAACAAACTTGCTTGCTCAGGGTGTTGTTCGATTAGAAGCAGACGATAACGCAACGTTTAAAAGCATCACGGCTCGTGAGCGCTTTGATAAAGATAAATCTCTGTTAGGAATTAATGGCCGATCGGTTATTGCCGTGTCTGGTGCGTTAACGGTCGGTGAGGGTGGAATTCAGGAGCAGGGAACTGCTAGAGCTTCCCTGCTGGTTGCATCACGTGATGGTGCTAAAGCACGTGTATACCTTATAGGTGTAAGTAACTATTCAGGCCCCACCATTGTGGCGCGTGGCGGTTCTCTTCATGCTGATGATAATGCTTTGAGTTCAGTTTCGAAAACTCTGGTTGGAAATGAGGGATCGATTAATATCGACGGCTCACAAGACATTAACCGCCTGTTGATCCGTAAACGTGGTGAATTTATTGGCGGACTGGGTTCGACATTAACTACCAAAAGTATTGTGAATCAAGGTGATATCAGTCTTAACTCACTTGTGATCGAGGATGGCATGACCCGTTTCCTTGATCGTTACATTAACTTTAAGGACAGAAGAGGTGATTCTGTGCCTGTAGAATCACCACTACGTAAAATTGATGCTCAAGGGAGCCTGAAAAATATTGGTGGTTCGATCAGTCTCAAGGGTGATTTGAAGTTCATAAGCTCGGGTGATGCCGGTGGTCATGCCCTACTTAATCTCACTACTGGTGGTCTAAAGACTAAGGAAATCAGTTTGGCAGCGATTTCAGCAAATTCAATTCAATTTAGTGATAAAAATGATGTATTGATAAACTCTGGTTTTGTTCAAACGACTGGAGCCTCTGGGATTAATTTTGGTGGTGGTAACGATCTGGTGCTTACGAAAGGTGCCTTTAGCATTGCGAGCGGAAGTAAAATTGATGGTGGTGACAAATTAGACACCAGCAACTGGAAACCGGGTAATCGCTCCATTACTGGTTTAAATATTTTCAAAGCTTATGAAGATCCTGGCGTCGTTGAAAGTGATTTGGAAAACTGGGCTGCAATCAAATTGGGATCTGATCAAGACTGGCTGTTTCCCCAAGGCGGTGAATGTCGGGTGACAGGTGTTGGCAATATTTACAGCAAGGACACTGTTTGTGTCGGCTTAACGGGACAGAAACAAGATCAATTTGTGCAAATTGACTCTGGAGCAAGGCTTGATGCAGGTGTGATTGCTTTAGGTCGTGGGTCTTCCAATACGATTGAGGTGCGTAATGGCGAATTACATGCAATCTTGATTGAAGGTTCTCCTGGTCAAACAGAGAATGCAACGAATGATCGTTTGCTTCTCGGTGATGGCAGCGGTAGTAGTGGTGAGCTCATTGTGGGAGCAATTACTGGATTTGATTCCATGGAGCAACGCGGAGGTACTTGGAGTTATGCCGTGAATGGTGTTGATGATCCCCAAGTCAAAGAGCGTTTGATTAAAAGTGGGCGCCGTACAGCAGAAGAACTTGATGAGATGGGCTCCTTCCCTGCTTTTACGGGGTACGGAATTGCCAAGATTGCACCAGTAGAAATCACTGGTCGTAACAAGAAACAGAAGACGGTCCAACGTGCAGCATTTGCCCGCATTGAGGGAACAAATCCTGAACTTCCTTTGCAAGTTCAAAATATTGATTCTGAATTAGAAGTTACCGAAGGCATTTTTGGTAATGCTTCATTGAGTACTTCTGGTAATACATTGCTCAATGGGGAAAGTAGTTACACAGGCCCTACCACGATTCAAAGTGGAGGTGAATTAAAGGCAGGAAATTCTCTTGCATTGAGCCCTCTCTCTGAGATCACGATTGAACCTGGAGGTGTTCTTGATCTTGATGGTTACGATAATAAAATCTTTGGACTGTCTGGTGGAAGTCGGTCAGCTTCTGATCCTGGCATTGTGAAACTTAGTACAAATTGTCTTGAAGATGCAGCTAATTCCTGCACAAAGGATTTGCCAGGAGGGATTTTATCTGTTTCACGAGGAAACTTTGATGGTGTGATTGAAGATGTTCCTGATAGTTCAGGTGCGTTGATTAAGTATGGCTCCTTTCGTGACATCCTAACTTTAGGTGGATTAAATCAGTATTTTTCGCCTACATTAATTCGTGGCGGCGTCCTAAAAGCCAGCGCTGATCAAGCTTTGAGTCCAAATTCGC
>NZ_UCNZ01000025.1:0-1613 GCF_900474245.1 Synechococcus sp. UW179B | reverse complement strand
TCAGATTGCTGACGAACCCCGGTTTTCCGGGGTTCGTTGCATTTGGGTGTTTTAAATTCAATTGGCGATGGATTGAGCCCAATATTCCCGATCGGATTGCCAATACGCCAGACAAGCCATTTTCCGGGCCCATTTCCGAATTTGGCCCTGCAAGTCCGGCATCCCAAAGGATTTGAGCCATAAAAGACGCGCCAGGATCTGCGCGATCTTCTTCATATTCTGGGCAGCAGCGGCCAACAGGCATTGCTCACGCACCTTCGAGAGCCCTCGCAAGCGAGCGTAACGGTGACCATGCAACTGCTTGGCATCGGCGAACGACCGCTCCACGGTTTCCTGTCGTCGTTTGTAGAGTGCCTTGCCCCACGGGGTTAACCGGTAGCTGTCCGTTCGGTCCTTGCTGTCCTGCCAGACATGCCGGGTCAGTACTTTGACGTGGTTGGCGCTGCGCGTGCATTGACTCAGCAGCGGGCAGTCTTTGCAGTTCGTGGGGTTGGATTTGTACTCCCGGTAGCCAAGGCGATTGGTGGTGGCGTAGATCAGTTGCTGGCCTTGCGGACAGCGATAGCTGTTGGTCTCGGGGTCGTAAGTGAAGGCCCGTTTTGGAAGGTAGCCCTTGGGCTTGTTCGGCCGCCGGTAGCCCATCACCCCGTAAAGGCCCCGGTCTTCCAGCCCCTTACAGATGCCGGCGGTGTAGTAGCCCGCATCCAACCCCACGCCCCAGACATCGAAGCCAAAGCGCTCACATTGGCGATCCAGTCTGTCCAGATAAGGGCGGCTGTCATGCAGGTTGGCTGGCGTGGCGTAACTGTCCGTGATGATGGCGTTGCGACCATCAACGGTTCGGTGGTCCAGGTAGAAGAACCCCTTGGGCTTACCTTCCCGAACCATATAGCCACTGTCCGGATCGGTACGGCTGATCTTGGTGTCTTTGGTCTTCGGTGGCTGCTCGGACAGCTTCGATTTCAAAGGCTTTTTACCCTGAGCTTTGCGATCGCCCTCAATGGCATCTTCTAGGCTGTCCAGGTAGGCCGCCACCTTCTCCTCTGCCTGTTTCAGGTCGTACTTGTTCTTGTTGGCATTGGCCTTGAGGTGCGTGCTATCAGTGTAAAGCACTTCGCCACCCACCAGGTCATAGCCCATCGCCTGGAGCACGATCTCATCGAAAATCTCCTGATAGATGCGGCTGTCCTGGAACCGCCGCCGGCGGTTCTGGCTCAGGGTGGAAGCATCCGGAATCTTGTCTGTCAGGTTGAAGCGTAAGAACCAGCGATAGGCCACGTTGACCTGTATCTCCCGCACCAGCTGCCGCTCACTGCGAATGCCGAACAGATAGCCGAGAAACAGCATCTTGAACAGCACCACCGGATCCAGTGCCGGACGACCGTTATTGGAGCAGTACAGGTGTCGAACCCGGTCACGGATAAATTCGAAATCGATGTACTGATCAATGTTGCGAAGAAGGTGGTTGTCGGGGACCAACGATTCGAGACTGACCATCTCGAGTTCGTGTTGTTGCGGGGACGGCTCTTTGAGCATGGGGCAGCCTCTGAAAAGTCGATACCCCAATTACAGCAAACCCCCGCCAAAATGGCGAGGGTTTGTCAGCAATCTGA
>NZ_UCNZ01000027.1:0-1096 GCF_900474245.1 Synechococcus sp. UW179B | reverse complement strand
AGTGAATTGGGATCGGGATGTGAGATGTATTTGCAAGCAATAAAAAAGCCCCACCCGAGGAGGAGGGGCATGTGAGTTTTTTCTGAGATGTTGTGTCGTTAGGTTTTTGGATGGGTTTAGATCACTGGAGGTATTTCAGCCCCGAAGTTGTAGGACCAGATTTGGTTGTTCATGGCAGCCTCAGAGTTGTCACCGGAGGTGATGTTTTGGACCTGTTCCATGGATAGGTTTCCACCTGTGTAGAGGGCTTCTAGAGCACCACTTGCATAGATGCCGATGCCATCGAGTCCGTGAGCTGATGCTTGAGCGAAGCTGATTTGGTCGGAGGCAACGCCGATGATTTTGATTTGGTCAAAGGCATCGAGGCCTTCAATGATGTCGGTTTTTTCCCCGTTGGGATTGTTACCGGGACTTTCGTAGAGCCAGTTGGAGAGGAACTGATCGGACTTGATGGCGATGAGGTCTGTGCCTCCATCGACCTGACTGGTGTATGTGTTCCAGCCGAAGTCGCCGTGAAGTTCGTCATTACCTGTTCCGCCAGAGAGGATGTCACGTCCATTGCCAGCGCGGATGAGGTCATCTCCCCCGCGTCCGTCGAGGACATCCCATCCGGTAAGACCGCGAAGGGTATCTGACTGATCGCTGCCCTCAAGAATTGAGCCACTGCGTTGATCTGTGCCGTTGTCATAGGCGTCGTGCTTGCCTTGAAGAAGGTCACCGTTAGCGGAAGCGCGTGCGACGCGACTGACAGCAACGGTTTGATTCCAGGAGGAGGCATCGATGGTCATCGAGGCTTGTGATTCCAAGGAATTGGGATTGGAGCTTGGATCGAAGGATTGGACGAGTTGATTTCCGTTTTGGAGGAAGTTATTAGTGAGTGAGCGTGTGAAGGTTGGGACGTTGTAGGTGTTGCCGTCAGTGGAGACGGAGGTGGTATCAAAGAATCCTGGGATGAGAGGGAAATCGGGGAGAAGATCGCCCCAATCGATGTCAGGGATGCTTTGATTTGGGGGGATTATGTTTTCCCAAGGGAACTCTGGGATAACAGGGAAATCAGGGAGGTTGGCACCAGGGAGTTCAGGGAGTTCAGGAAGTT